>NZ_JAPYKP010000066.1:0-31098 GCF_037179725.1 Mesorhizobium sp. Cs1321R2N1
AGGCGCGCACCACTTCCTCGGCAGCCACCTTGCCAAGATCATAGGCGGTCGGAGTCGGCATGGTGCGCGGGTCCGAGGTGAACAGGTTGCGGCCGGTTGGCAAGACATCGGAGCGCCCGCGCGCGGGCGCTCCGGCCGGGCCCGCCTTGACGTGACGGCCATCGAGCGCGGCGAGCAGCGCGGTCTTCTCGGCATCGGCGCTCTGCCTGCGCATGGGGTCGGGCTCGTCGTCTGGGACGCGGCCATAGATATGCAGCCCGTCCTTGATGGCGAAATCCTTGAGGTCGCAGAGCCAGGCATCGATGCGGCGCAGCGCTTCGTCGGGCGCATGGGTTTTGGCGATGCCGGCTTCAGAGGCGACACCGGTCTTTTGCGCGGTTTCGACAATCAGCCTGGCGAGACGGTCGCGGCGGCGGCGGTCGAGGCCGTCGGCCTGGGCGTATTCGTCGACCAGCCGTTCGAGCCGTTGCTGGTCCTCGTCCAGTCCGGCGCCTGTCAGCGGCGGCGGCAGATGACCAAGGGTGACCGCGGCAATGCGCCGTTTGGCCTGTGCCGCTTCGCCGGGGTTGGAGACTATGAAGGGATAGATGACGGGCAGGGAGCCGGTGACGATCTCGGGGAAGCAGGCTTGCGAAAGCGCGACGGTCTTGCCGGGCAGCCATTCCAGCGTGCCGTGGGCGCCGACATGGATGACAGCGTGGACGCCGAGCGATTTGCGCAGCCACAGGCCGAACGCGATCAAAGCGTGGCGCGGAGGCAGTGTCGGGTCGTGGTAGTCGGCGCGGCGGTCCGCGGAATGGCCGCGGTCGGGGGCGAGTGCGACGGTGATGTTGCCGAAATGCGCGGCGCGGAAGGCGAAGTGTTTTTTGCCTGACAGCGAAGGTCTTCGCGAGGCGCCCCCCTCTGTCCTGCCGGACATCTCCCCCTCTAGGGGGGAGATTGGCAGCTTCGGGGCTCCGCTCGCCTCTGCGACAGTGGGGATTGGCGAAAACGGTGATGAGGGCTCGATCTCCCCCCTTGAGGGGGAGATGTCCGGCAGGACAGAGGGGGGCGCCTCGCGAAGACCTGTCTCATCTTCCGCTCCGCCCCAAACAGCCTCTACCGCAGCAATTGCCGTTGCCAGCAACTCTGTCGAAAAGGAGTGATAGTCGTCCAGCCTCAGCCCATCGTCGCCGCGCGCCAACAAATCCAGCAATTCACGCGGCGTTTGTGGAATCCCTTCAACGGCATATCCTTGTTGCTTAAAGTCCCGCAGCATGGCGATCACGCTGGACGGCACATCCAGCCCGACCGCATAGCCGGTGCGGCCAGGGGCGCTGGGGTAATCGGGAATGAGGATCGCCAGCTTGCGTTCGGCGCGCGGGGTCTGCTGCAGACGGATGAAGGCCGCTACGCGCCTAGCCACTTGCTCAACACGATCCATTTCCGGCCGGTTGGCCAAGGCGCGGTGGCCCAGCGCCGGGTCGACATCGCTCTCGCTCTTGAAAGAGATGGCGCCGGCAAGGATGCGGCCATCGAGTTCGGGCAGCACGACATGCATGGCAAGGTCGGCGGGCGCCAGTCCCCGCTGATTGTTTTCCCACACGTCGCGGCGCGTGGTGCCGACGATGACCTGGAAGACAGGCACGCCGGCGCGGTCGAACGGGGTTTCCACGCCGGGCTCGGCGCCAGAAGCGAAAGCGGTCGCGGTGATGATGGCGGCGGGTTTCAGCGATGCGATGGTATTTTCGACGAACGCCAGGGACACCGGATCCTTGAGACTGGAAACGAAGATCGGGACCGGTGCCAGTCCCTGGGAGTGTAAAGCCTCGGCCAGCGCATCGATCGGGGCGACATCGGCTGCAAGCAGCATCGATCGGTAGAAGAGAATCGGGATGATGGGAGTGCTGGCATTTGAAAGGTCCGGCTGTTCTGCGACCCCCAATCCAGATTGATAGTAACCAGCTTTCGGCACGCTGACCGGACTGGCGACGGGCATATCTTGTCCAGCCAGGCCTGCCAGCCTGTGCACCAGGGCGCTCATATTGGCCGGGCCGCCCTCGCGGAAATAGCCGAGCAGGCCGTCGAGTTCGGCGCGCGGCAGCGTCGAGGCTTCGATCAGCCTGAGATCCTCGTCATGGCTTTCACCCGGAAGCAGCGCCAGTCTTATGCCGCGCTCGCGGGCGATTGCCGCGAGTTGGTCGCAGCCATAGCGCCACCAGTCGTAGCCGCCGAGGATGCGCACCAGGATCACCTTGGCATGGCTGGCGACGCTGTCGATCCAGAGATCCACGGACATGGGATGGCGCAGGTCGCGCAGTGCGGCGAGCCGCATCGACGGCAGGCGATCGGCGTCGGCCTTCCATGCCGCCGCCAGTCCGGCGAGATCGCTGTCGGTGAAGGACAAGGCAACGATATCCGCCGGCGCCTGCCGGAGATCGACAGGCTCGGCGAGGTCGTCGAGCGAGGCGGAGGTCGTGGTGAGGATGTGCATCGCGGCCCGTGCCTGAAATCAGCCGGCGAGGATACGTTCGATCGCCGGACGGTTCAGCCCCTTGAGGCCGATGACGACGAGGCGCGAGCGGCGGTCGTCCCCGGCGGTCCAGGCCCGGTCGTAGTAATGATTGACGCGCGGGCCGACGGCCTGCAGCAGGAGCCGCATCGGCTTGCCACCGACCTCGACGAAGCCTTTCACCCGCAGCACGTTTTCCTGTTCGGCGGCGGCGGCGACGCGTTTTGCCAGTTCGTCCGGATTGGCGATCGATGGGATGTCGACGATGAACGTGTCGAAGTCATCATGCTCGTGGTCGAATGCGCCGTCGTGATGGGATTTGCGGTTCTCGATGTCGTCCTCGACGGCGAGACCAAGCCCGAGCAGCACCGAGGGATCGACCTTGCCATGAGACGTCGGCACGATCTTTACGGCGCGGGCGGAGTGTTCGCCAATGATGGCATGGGCGCGGGCTGAGCCCTCGGCGTCCATCAGGTCGCTCTTCGACAGGATGATCAGGTCGGCGCAGGCGATCTGATCCTCGAACACCTCCTCGACAGGATCATCATGGTCGAGGCTTTCATCCCCGGCGCGCTGCGCCTGCAGGGCGTCCATGTCGTTGGCGACGCGGCCTTCGGCAAGTGCGGGACCGTCGACCACGGCGATGACGCCATCGACGGTTACCCGGCTCTTCACTGTCGGCCACTGGAAGGCCTGGACCAGCGGCTTGGGCAAAGCGAGGCCCGAGGTTTCGATCAGGATATGGTCGACCTTCGGCGTCAGCGACAGGATCTGGTCGAGCGCCGGCACGAAATCGTCGGCGACGGTGCAGCAGATGCAGCCATTGGCCAGCTCGACGATGTTTTCCTCGGGGCAGGTGTCGATGCCGCAGCCCTTGAGGATCTCGCCGTCGATGCCGATGTCGCCGAACTCGTTGACAATGATCGCGATACGCTTGCCGCCGGCGTTTTCCAGGAGATGGCGGACAAGGGTCGTCTTGCCGGCGCCGAGGAAGCCGGTGACGACGGTGCAGGGAACGCGGGAAACGGATGCGGTCATATCAAGTCTTTCAGCATGTCGGGGGGAGGGATGCGGGCAACGAGGCCGCGCTTGAGGCTGTCGGGCCGGCCCCGCCAGGGAATGAGGCCGTCGCTGGAGGTGGCGAAGAGTTTCGCGCCGGTGACGAGATCGGCGCCGCTGGTCGTGGTCAGATCGCCGAAAACATAGCTCCAGCAGCCGTCACGCAGGATCGCGGCGCTCAGTCGGCGTTTGCAATTGCCGAGGCATTCGACGGTGCGGATGCGGATGTTGTCGCCCGAGGCGGCTTGGCGCGTATCTTCGGCCAAAAGTTCGCCGGCCCGGGGATGGGCGTCCGAGCCGCTCTCGTCGCGACAGGAGGCGCAGACGATGACAGTGATACTGGCCAGGGAATCATCCTCGCCGGACGAAATGTCCGTTGTTTCAGCCGAAAAACTGCTGTCGCGATCCAAATCAGGCTCCTTGCCCGGAAAACCCGCCGGGCGATCGGATACTAGCATTCCAGACGGCAGGTCTCCTGGCTCGCGGGTCATCGCCTTGGGTAGCCGCCTTCCCGGGACAATCCCAGTGGCTTTCGGCCTTGGCTCTTCGCTCACAGTTGCGGGGACAGCCGCGGATTTGGGATTTTCAATCCCGCACCGCATTCCCTCTTGGCTCCTCCCTTTGCCGAGAGGAGACCGTCTGGATCCGATTTAGGCTCTTGCGGGCAGCGGTGTCAACGCGAGCTTACGACACCGCGATGTCGGACAGCGCCGGGCCCAGGTCGCCGGCAGGCGTCACTTCGATGCGTTCGAGGCCAAGCCAGCCCTGCATCTGCTTCAATTCCTCGAAAAGCTGAGCGGCGGTATCGGGCGGTGCGCCGGGCTCGGCGTAAGCAGCATGAGCACGCAGGACACTTGCCGGCCGGTCTGCCTTGAGGTCGACGCGCGCCACGATCCTGTCGCCGAGCAAGAAGGGCAGGACATAATAGCCGTATTGGCGCTTGTCGGCCGGCGTGTAGATCTCGATCCGGTAGTGAAAATTGAACAGCCGCTCTGAGCGCGAGCGCTCGAAGACAACGGGGTCGAACGGCGCCAGCAGGGCGCGGGCCTCGATCTTGCGTGGCAATCGCGCGTCCCTATAGAGGTAAGCCGGCTTGTCCCAGCCCTCGACGCGGACCGGCAGCAACTCGCCGAGTTCGACCAATTCCTCCAGCCGGCCTTTCATGTCGGCGGGGGAGAGTCGAAAATAGTCGCGCAGGTCGCCCGATGTCGCGATGCCGTGGGCGCGGGCGGAGATGCGCAGCAATTCACGATGTGCATCCTCGGCGCCCGGTACTGGCAGGTCGAGAATCGCCTGCGGCAGCACGCGCTCTGGCAGGTCGTAAAAGCGCTCGAAGCCGCGCCGGTGCGCCGTGGTGATGCGCCCGGCCCAGAACAGCCATTCGAAGGCATGCTTGGCGTGGCTCCAGCCCCACCAGCCGCCGGAGCCTTTCTGGCCCTCCAGCGCGGAAGCGGCGACCGGGCCGCGCTGGACGACCTCGCGGTAGATCTCTTCTATGTAGGCGGCGTGCTCGCGGCCCCATTTGGCCAGCCCCAGATACATTTCATCGCCTTGCTCGGCGCGCTGCATGCGCCAGCGCATCAGCGGGTAGGTTTCGACCGGCAGGAACGAGGCCTCATGCGCCCAGTATTCGAAGACCGTGCGCTTGCGGGTCACGGCGGCGTTGTCGAGCAAAGCGAGGGGATAGGGGCCAAGACGCGAATAGAGCGGCATGTAATGGGCACGAACCACCGCACTGACGGAATCGATCTGCAGCAGGCCGGTGCGGGACAGAACGCGGGCGAAATGGCGGCGGTCGGGCGTGCCGGCTGGGCGGGGATCGAGAAATCCTTGAGCGGCAAGCGCAATGCGCCGGGCGGCGGCAAGCGAGATCTTTTCCTTCATGCGGATGCGTCCCTGATGGACCTGTCTGGCGTCGTTGCAAGGCGTGATTCCAGCCCATGCTAGCAGGGTTTTGGCGGCAACCGTGTCAGGAGAAAAAAGTGGAGTAAAGTGCGAAGGAAATCAAACAGGAGCGTATGGGACCAGTTTCTCCCGGATTGCCGTCCAGCTCGGTGTTTTGAACAAGGTTTGACTTGCTTCGCTGGAAGTGCTGCGCTAACCCTCGCCGCGTTGCAGCATAGGCTCCTTAAAACGGTTCAGCGGTTAAACTGTCACGCTTCCGCATTAAGGTCCGGTGCTGTAATCAACGTGGATTGGCGCCAACGGAAAGCCGCTGCATGAACGCACTCCTCAGTTCGTACCTGCCCATCGTCCTGTTTATTGGCGTGGCGCTGGTGGTCGGTCTGGCGCTGCTGGCCGCGCCGTTCCTAGTAGCCTACCGCAACCCGGATCCCGAGAAGCTGTCCGCCTATGAATGCGGATTCAACTCGTTCGACGACGCCCGCATGAAATTCGACATCCGCTTCTACCTGGTGTCGATCCTGTTCATCATCTTCGACCTGGAAGTAGCCTTCCTCTTCCCTTGGGCGGTGTCCTTCTCGAAGATTGGCATGCTCGGTTTCTGGTCAATGATGGTGTTTTTGGCAGTGCTGACCATCGGCTTTGCCTATGAATGGAAAAAAGGAGCGCTGGAATGGGATTGAACGACAGTTCAGGCACCCTCGTCGCGCCGAAGCCCAAGGGTATCATTGATCCCAACACCGGCAAGCCGGTGGGGGAGGACGATCCCTTCTTCCTCGAAATCAACAACGAGCTTGCCGACAAGGGTTTTCTGGTCACCTCGACCGAGGCGCTGATCACCTGGGCGCGCAGCGGTTCGCTGATGTTCATGACCTTCGGTCTGGCGTGCTGCGCGGTCGAGATGATCCACACCTCGATGCCGCGCTACGATTCGGAGCGCTTCGGTGTCGCGCCGCGCGCGTCTCCGCGCCAGTCCGACATCATGATCGTGGCCGGCACTCTGACCAACAAGATGGCGCCGGCGTTGCGCAAGGTCTACGACCAGATGCCGGAGCCGCGCTACGTCATCTCGATGGGCTCCTGCGCCAATGGCGGCGGCTACTACCACTATTCCTATTCGGTGGTGCGCGGCTGCGACCGGGTCGTGCCGGTCGACATCTATGTGCCCGGCTGCCCGCCGAGCGCCGAAGCCCTGCTCTACGGCATTCTTCTGCTGCAGAAGAAGATCCGCCGCACCGGCACGATCGAACGGTAAATCCATGGCCGCATCCCTTAGCGAACTGTCGACCTATCTCGGCGAGAAGCTGATCGGCCGCGTCAATGACGCGGTGCTCGCCTATGGCGAGCTCTCCATCAATGTCGAGCCGCGCGACCTGGTCGAAGTGATGACTTTCCTGCGCGACGATGCCCGCTGCCAGTTCATCTCGATCATCGATATCTGCGGCGCCGACTATCCGTCGCGGGCCAAGCGCTTCGACGTCGTCTACCATCTGCTGTCGCCGAAACAGAATGTCCGCATCCGGGTCAAGGTGCAGGCCGACGAAGAGACGATGGTGCCGTCGATCACCGGCGTTTATCCAGGCGCCGACTGGTTCGAGCGCGAGACCTACGATCTCTATGGCGTGCTGTTCTCGGGCCACCCCGACCTGCGTCGCCTGCTGACCGATTACGGGTTCGAAGGCCATCCGCTGCGCAAGGATTTCCCGCTGACCGGTTTCGTCGAAGTGCGCTACGACGACGAGGCCAAGCGCGTGATCTATGAGCCGGTCGAGCTCAAGCAGGAATTCCGCAATTTCGATTTTCTTTCCCCGTGGGAAGGCACCGACTATGTGCTGCCCGGGGATGAGAAGGCAAAGCAGTAAATGGCTGAAACCTCCGTCCGCAATTTCAACATCAATTTCGGCCCTCAACACCCTGCGGCGCATGGTGTTTTGAGATTGGTTCTCGAACTCGACGGCGAAGTCGTCGATCGCGTGGATCCGCATATCGGCCTGCTGCATCGTGGTACGGAAAAGCTGATCGAGGCCAAGACCTATCTGCAGGCGGTGCCTTATCTCGACCGGCTCGACTATTGCGCCCCGATGAACCAGGAGCATGCCTTCGCGCTCGCCGCCGAGCGCCTGCTCGACATCGAGGTGCCGAGGCGCGGCCAATTGATCCGCGTGCTCTATTGCGAAATCGGCCGCATCATGTCGCACATCCTCAATGTGACGACGCAGGCGATGGACGTCGGCGCGCTGACGCCGCCGCTGTGGGGTTTCGTCGAGCGCGAAAAGCTGATGGTGTTTTATGAGCGTGCGTCCGGCTCGCGCATGCATGCGGCCTATTTCCGCCCCGGCGGTGTCCACCAGGACCTGCCGCGCCAACTGGTCGAGGACATCGGCAAATGGATCGACCCGTTCCTGAAATCGCTCGATGACCTCGACAAGCTGCTCACCGGCAACCGCATCTTCAAGCAGCGAAATGTCGATATCGGCATTGTTTCGCTGGCCGACGCCTGGGCCTGGGGCTTTTCGGGCGTCATGGTGCGCGGCTCGGGTTCGCCTTGGGACCTGCGCAAGTCGCAGCCCTATGAATGCTATTCGGAAATGGATTTCGACATCCCGATCGGCAAGAACGGCGACTGCTTCGACCGTTATCTCTTGCGCATGGAAGAAATGCGCCAGTCGGCGCGGATCATGCGCCAATGCGTCGATCTGCTGCTCGGCAAGGAGAGCACCGGTCCGGTGTCGAACCTCGACGGCAAGGTGGTGCCGCCCAAGCGCGCCGCGATGAAGCGCTCGATGGAAGCGCTGATCCATCACTTCAAACTCTACACCGAAGGCTATCGCGTGCCGGCCGGCGAGGTCTATGCGGCGGTCGAGGCGCCGAAGGGCGAGTTCGGCGTCTATCTGGTCTCCGACGGCACCAACAAGCCCTACCGCTGCAAGCTGCGCGCACCTGGTTTCGCGCATCTGCAAGCCATGGATTTCCTCTGCCGCGGCCACCTGCTGGCCGACGTCACCGCCGTTCTTGGCTCCCTCGACATCGTGTTTGGTGAGGTCGATCGCTAAATGTCAGTCCGCCGTCTCGCAGAAGCCAGCGTCCAGCCAGCCTCCTTCGCCTTCAACCGGGCGAACGCGGCGGCTGCCAAGCAATGGATCAAGAAGTATCCCAAGGGCCGCGAGCAGTCGGCGATCATTCCGCTTTTGATGCTTGCGCAGGAGCAGGAAGGCTGGGTCACCAAAGCAGCGATCGAGACCATCTCCGACATGCTCGACATGCCCCGCATCCGCGGGCTCGAGGTCGCGACCTTCTACACGCAGTACCAGTTGAATCCCGTTGGTACCCGCGCGCACATCCAGGTTTGCGGCACCACGCCGTGCATGCTGCGCGGCTCGGAAGCGCTGATGGATGTGTGCCGCTCGAAAATCCACCACGACCAGTTCCACACCAATGACAAGGGCACCTTGTCGTGGGAGGAGGTGGAGTGCCTCGGCGCCTGCGTCAACGCGCCGATGGTCATGGTGTTCAAGGACACGTTCGAGGATCTGACGCCCGAGCGTCTGGCCGAAATCATCGATCTCTACGATGCCGGCAAGGGGGCCTCGGTGGCGCCCGGACCGCAGAATGGCCGTACAGGCTCGGAGCCGGCCGCCGGTTTGACGACGCTGAAGAGCGAAAAGGCGATCCTCAAGTCGACCCGCGACCGGGAGGCCCGGGAAGCAGCCAAGGCTGCAAAGGCAGCACCCGGCGCGATCATCGCGGCGCCGGTGCCGCCACCGGCGGCTGGTGCTCCTGACGCCCCTGTCGCGCCATCCAATGCCAGCAAGCCGAAGACAGACGCGCCCGAGACCAGCCCGGCGTTGAAGACGCCTTCAAAGGCCAAGGTGGCGCCGGCGACGGAGAAGGCGGCGAGCGTTTCTGCGCCGCTGCATTCGGCCGCCAATGCCAACAAGGCGGCGCCGGAAGTGGAGAAGGTCTCCAAGCAGCGCAGTGGACCGACGGTCAGGGCCGAACCGGCATCGGCCTTCAAGGCGCCGGAAGCCAAGGTGCCAGCCGCAAAGCCGGCAAAACCATCGCTGGAGGACAAGAACCGTCCGGCCGGTATCGACAGGCCGGCTGCGGTCGACGATCTCAAGCTGATCTCCGGGGTCGGTCCGAAGATCGAGGGTATCCTGCACACGCTGGGCATCTTCACCTTCGCGCAGGTCGCGTCGTGGAAGAAGGCCGAACGAGAGTGGGTCGACGGCTATCTCTCCTTCCAGGGCCGCATCGACCGCGACGACTGGGTCCGCCAAGCCAAGGCGCTCGCCAAGGGCGGCGTCGCCGAATACATCCGCGTCTTCGGCAAGAAGCCGGTCTGAGGGACGAAAAATGCTTCAGGACAAAGACCGCATCTTCACCAATATCTACGGCCTCTTCGACAAGTCGCTGGCCGGTGCCATGGCGCGCGGCGCCTGGGACAACACGCCCGGCATCGTCGCCAAGGGGCGTGAGTGGATCGTCAACGAGATGAAGGCGTCGGGCCTGCGCGGACGCGGCGGGGCCGGCTTTCCGACCGGGCTGAAATGGTCGTTCATGCCCAAGCAGAGCGACGGCCGGCCGAGCTATCTCGTCATCAATGCCGACGAATCCGAGCCCGGCACCTGCAAGGACCGCGATATCCTGCGCAACGACCCGCACACGCTGGTCGAAGGCGCGTTCCTGGCCGGCTTCGCCATGGGCGCGATTGCCGCCTACATCTATGTACGCGGCGAATTCATCCGCGAGCGCGAGGCGCTGCAGCGGGCGATCGAGGAGGCCTACGAGGCCAAGCTGATCGGCAAGAACAATACGTCGGGCTACGATTTCGAAATCTATATGCATCACGGCGCCGGCGCCTATATCTGCGGCGAGGAAACGGCGCTGCTGGAAAGCCTTGAAGGCAAGAAGGGCCAGCCCCGGCTGAAGCCGCCATTTCCGGCCAATGTCGGCCTCTATGGCTGCCCCACGACGGTCAACAATGTCGAATCGATCGCGGTGGCACCGACCATCCTGCGCCGAGGGGCGGCGTGGTTCTCGTCCTTCGGCCGGCCCAACAATGTCGGCACCAAGCTGTTCTGCGTCTCCGGCCACGTCAACAATCCGTGCACCGTCGAAGAGGCGATGTCGATTCCGTTCCGCGAACTGATCGAGACGCATTGCGGCGGTATCCGCGGCGGCTGGGACAATCTGCTCGCGGTCATTCCGGGCGGCGCCTCGGTGCCGCTGGTGCCGGCGGAGCAGATCATCGACACGCCGATGGATTTCGACGCGTTGCGCGATCTTAAATCCGGCCTCGGCACGGCGGCCGTCATCGTCATGGACAAGTCGACCGATGTCGTGAAGGCGATCGCGCGGCTTTCCTACTTCTACAAGCATGAAAGCTGCGGCCAGTGTACGCCGTGCCGCGAAGGCACCGGCTGGATGTGGCGGGTGATGGAGCGGCTGGTGCGCGGCGAGGCGCAGAAGCGCGAGATCGACATGCTGCTCGACGTCACCAAGCAGGTCGAGGGCCACACGATCTGCGCGCTGGGCGATGCGGCGGCATGGCCGATCCAGGGCCTGATGCGGCATTTCCGCGGCGAGGTGGAGCGGCGTATCGACGAATTTTCGCGCAACGCGCACCGGGCCGAACCGGTGATGGTGGCGGCGGAATAAAAAAAAACTTTTGAACTCGGGAAGAAGACGGGGCGGGACGAACGAAGAATCGACCAGGAGAACTCTATGGCGCCGTATTCGACACCCTACCCATTGATGCCCAATTTGGACCAGATCGAGAAGATGAACCAAGACCTGACCAGGATGCTGCCGAAGGAGATGGCCAACGCCGTCAACCTTTTCGCGCACCCTGTCGCGGGTGCGGTGGCGATGTCGGCGCTTGGCATGGGGCTCGCCAATCATGCGTTCGGCGTCTGGATGGGCGCGCTTTCGGGGGCCGCCGAGGCGTCACAGCGCCTCATGCAGCCGCTGATCGACGATTTCGAAGCACGCGTCGAGCAATTCGAGGACGCGAACTCGTCGTCCACCAGGGCGCGGGCGACGGCGAAGACCATGATTGCCGAGGCGCAGTCGTTCGCCCAGGAAGTCACCGATATCGCAACCAGGGAAGCCGCCATCATCGCGCCGACCGCAAGCGTCGCTCCGGCAACAAGCGAGGCCGCCGATGTGCTGCTGCCCGAGGATTTCCGTCAGCCCAAGGCCATGGCGAAGCCGGCGAAGCCGTCCGACCTCAAGGCGATATCGGGCATCGGTCCGAAGCTGGAAAAAGTGCTGAACGGTCTCGGTATCTGGACGTTCGCCCAGATCGCGGCATGGTCGCCGCAAGAGATCGCCTGGGTCGACGATTATCTGTCGTTCAACGGCCGTATCGGCCGCGACTGCTGGACTGTCCAGGCCGCGGCGCTGGCCGCCAAGAAGTAAACGGAATGTCGGGCGCTGCTTCTGTCGCGCCCGGGAAATGAGATTGCGGGAAATCCGCAGGGGTTTGAGACGAATGGCAAAGCTCAAGGTCGACGGGAAAGAAATCACTGTACCCGACCATTACACGCTGCTGCAGGCGGCCGAGGACGCGGGCGCGGAAGTGCCGCGCTTCTGCTTCCACGAGCGGCTGTCGATCGCCGGCAATTGCCGCATGTGCCTGATCGAGGTGAAGGGCGGGCCGCCCAAGCCGCAGGCCTCCTGCGCCATGGGCGTGCGCGACCTGCGCCCCGGTCCGAACGGCGAGCCGCCGGAAATCTTCACCAACACGCCCATGGTCAAGAAGGCTCGGGAAGGCGTGATGGAATTCCTGCTGATCAACCACCCGCTGGATTGCCCGATCTGCGACCAGGGCGGCGAGTGCGACCTGCAGGACCAGGCGATGGCCTTCGGCGTCGATTCCTCGCGCTACCACGAGAACAAGCGCGCGGTGGAAGACAAGTATATCGGTCCGCTGGTCAAGACGGTGATGAACCGTTGCATCCACTGCACGCGTTGCGTCCGCTTCACCACCGAGGTAGCCGGCATTTCCGAACTTGGCCTGATCGGCCGTGGCGAGGATGCCGAGATCACTACCTATCTCGAGCAGGCAATGACCTCGGAACTGCAGGGCAATGTCATCGATCTCTGCCCGGTCGGCGCGCTGACCTCGAAGCCTTTCGCCTTCCAGGCGCGGCCGTGGGAGCTGACCAAGACCGAATCCATCGATGTCATGGATGCTGTCGGCTCGGCGATCCGTGTCGATAGCCGTGGGCGCGAAGTGATGCGCATCCTGCCGCGCATCAACGAGGCCGTGAACGAGGAATGGATTTCCGACAAGACCCGCTTCATTTGGGACGGCCTGCGCACGCAGCGCCTCGACCGCCCCTATGTGCGCAAGGACGGCAAGCTGGTTCCGGCGAGCTGGGCCGAAGCGTTCGCATCGATCAAGGACGCGGTGTCGAAGACGACGCCTGAGAAGATCGGCGCGATCGCAGGTGATCTCGCGGCGGTCGAGGAAATCTTTGCGCTGAAGCTTTTGATGGCTTCGCTCGGTTCGAAGAACATCGATTGCCGCCAGGATGGCGCCGCGCTCGATCCGGCGCTCGGACGCGCCAGCTATATCTTCAACCCGACCATCGAAGGCATCGAGCAGGCGGACGCGGTGCTGATCATCGGCGCCAATCCGCGCTTCGAGGCTTCGGTGCTCAATGCCCGCATCCGCAAGCGCTGGCGTCTCGGCAATCTGCCGGTCGGCGTCATCGGCGAAGTCGGCGACACGCGCTATGACTACGAACAGCTGGGTGCCGGGCCGGATTCGCTGAAGGATCTGGCGGATGGCAACGGCAAGTTCTTCCAGACGCTGAAGAAGGCGACACACCCGCTGATCATCGTCGGTCAGGGCGCCCTGGCGCGCGCCGATGGCGCGGCCGTGCTCGGCCAGGCGGCCAGGCTCGCCGCTGCCGTGAATGCTACCCGCGCCGACTGGAACGGCTTCGCCGTGCTGCACACTGCAGCCGCGCGCGTCGGCGGCCTCGACCTCGGTTTCGTGCCGGGCGAGGGCGGCAAGGCCGTTGCCGGCATGCTGGGTGAGACGGACGTGCTGTTCCTGCTCGGTGCCGACGAGATCGACATGAGCAAGACCGGCGGCGCCTTCGTCGTCTATGTCGGCACGCATGGCGACGCCGGCGCGCACCGCGCCAATGTCATCCTGCCGGCGGCGGCCTATACCGAAAAGTCGGCCACCTATGTCAACACGGAAGGGCGCGTGCAGCAGACCAACCGCGCCGGCTTCGCGCCGGGCGATGCGCGCGAGGACTGGGCGATCCTCAGGGCACTGTCCGATGTGCTGGGCAAGAAACTGCCGTTCGATTCGCTGCCGCAACTGCGTGCCAAGCTCTATGGCGAATACCCGCATCTCGCCCGCATCGACCAGGTCGCGGCTGGTAATGCCGAAGACATCGCCAGGCTCGCGAAGCTCGGCGGGCGGCTGAACAAGGGCACCTTCACCTCGCCGGTCAAGGACTTCTATCTGACCAATCCGATCGCGCGGGCATCGGCCGTGATGGCGGAATGCTCGGCACTGGCCAAGAGCGGCTTCAAGCAGGCGGCGGAATAAGCATGGACACCTTCTTCTCCTTCTACGTGCTGCCGGCGCTGCTGATCCTTCTGAAGTCAGTCGTGCTGATCGTCGTGCTGCTGATCTTCGTCGCCTACATCCTCTACGCCGACCGCAAGATCTGGGCGGCCGTGCAGCTTCGCCGCGGCCCGAACGTCGTCGGCCCCTGGGGCACGCTGCAGGCCTTCGCCGATTTGTTGAAGTTCGTCTTCAAGGAACCGGTCATCCCGTCAGGCGCCAACAAGGGCGTCTTCCTGCTGGCGCCGCTGGTCTCGGCCGTGCTGGCGATCTCGGCCTGGGCGGTCATTCCGGTCAGCCAGGGTTGGGCGATCGCCAACGTCAATGTCGGCATCCTTTATGTCTTCGCCATCTCGTCGCTGGAGGTCTACGGCGTGATCATGGGCGGCTGGGCGTCCAACTCGAAATATCCGTTCCTCGGTGCGCTGCGCTCGGCCGCGCAGATGGTGTCCTATGAAGTCTCGATCGGCTTCGTCATCGTCACCGTGCTGCTCACCGCCGGTTCGCTCAACCTCAGCGATATCGTGTTGTCGCAGCAGGGTGGGCTCGGTACGCGGCTTGGCCTGCCCAACACGTTCCTCGACTGGAACTGGCTGGCGCTGTTCCCGATGTTCATCATCTTCTTCATCTCGGCGCTGGCCGAGACGAACCGTCCGCCCTTCGATCTGGTCGAAGCCGAATCGGAGCTGGTCGCCGGCCACATGGTCGAATATTCGTCGACGCCGTTCCTGCTGTTCTTCCTCGGTGAATATGTCGCCATCGTGCTGATGTGCGCGCTGGCTACCATCCTGTTCCTCGGCGGCTGGCTGCCCCCGTTCGACTTCGCGCCTTTCACCTGGGTGCCCGGCGTGATCTGGTTCGTGCTGAAGGTCTGCTTCGTCTTCTTCGGTATCTCGATGGTGAAGGCCTTCGTGCCGCGCTACCGCTACGACCAGCTGATGCGGCTGGGCTGGAAAGTGTTCCTGCCGATCTCGCTGTTCATGGTCGTCGCCACGGCGGCCTTCCTCAAGATCACGGGGTTTGCGTGATGTCCGCTTTGTCTCAAGCCGCAAAATCGCTGCTGCTGCAGGATTTCGTCAGCGCCTTCTTCCTGTCGATGCGCCAGTTCTTCGCGCCGAAGGAGACGATCAACTATCCGCACGAGAAGGGGCCGATCAGCCCGCGCTTCCGGGGCGAGCATGCGCTGCGCCGCTATCCCAATGGCGAGGAACGCTGCATCGCCTGCAAGCTGTGCGAGGCGATCTGCCCGGCGCAGGCGATCACCATCGAGGCCGGCCCGCGCCGCAATGACGGCACGCGCCGCACGGTGCGTTACGACATCGACATGGTGAAGTGCATCTATTGCGGCTTCTGCCAGGAAGCCTGCCCGGTCGACGCCATCGTCGAGGGGCCGAATTTCGAATTCGCGACGGAGACGCGCGAGGAACTCTACTACGACAAGGACAGGCTGCTGGCGAATGGCGACCGGTGGGAGCGCGAACTGGCGCGCAACATCTCGCTGGATGCGCCGTATCGCTGACATTTGACGCATGGACGGGGCGAGGGGCCTCGTCTAAGGACAAGCAACTTGCCAGCCGGAGGCGGCGGCAGAAAATCGGATAGGCGCAAGCGTCGTGTCCGGACAGGAACCCGGGGGATCCCCAATGCTGAGTGGACTAGAGGCGGCCTTTTTCTACCTCTTCGCCTTTGTCGCGGTGGCATCGGCGTTCATGGTCATTTCGTCACGCAACCCCGTGCATTCGGTGCTGTTCCTGATCCTGACCTTCTTCAACGCCGCCGGCCTGTTCATGCTGACCGGCGCCGAGTTCCTGGCGATGATCCTGCTTGTCGTCTATGTCGGCGCCGTCATGGTGCTGTTTCTGTTCGTCGTCATGATGCTCGATGTCGACTTCGCCGAGATGAAGGAAGGAGCCCTGCAATACGCGCCGATCGGTGCGATGGTCGGGCTGATCCTGGCGGCGGAGCTGATTGTCGTGCTGGGCGGCTACACCTTCGCGCCGAAGCTCGCCTCGACGGTCGCAAAGCCCATTCCGGATATCGCCGCGCGCTCGAACACGGCAGCACTCGGCGACATCCTCTATACCGACTACCTCTATTACTTCCAGATTTCGGGCCTCATCCTGCTGGTTGCCATGATCGGCGCCATCGTCCTGACGCTACGCCACAAGGAAGGGGTCAAGCGGCAGTCGATCGCAGCCCAGGTCGGCCGCACGCCGGCGACCGGCATGGAAATCCGCAAGGTCAAGTCGGGCGAAGGAGTCTGAGATGGTCGTCGGCATCGCACATTATCTGGCCGTATCGGCGATCCTGTTCACGCTCGGCGTGTTCGGCATCTTCCTCAACCGCCGCAACATCATCGTCATCCTGATGTCGATCGAATTGATCCTGCTCGCCGTCAATATCAACTTCGTCGCCTTTTCGGCGGCGCTCGGCGATCTGGTCGGCCAGGTGTTCGCGCTGTTCGTGCTGACGGTCGCGGCGGCTGAAGCCGCAATCGGACTTGCCATTCTCGTCGTCTTCTTCCGCAACCGTGGCTCGATCGCGGTCGAAGATGTGAACGCCATGAAGGGTTGACGGAACCACCATGTATCAGGCCATCGTCTTCCTTCCACTGCTCGGCTTCCTGATCGTCGGCCTGTTCGGCACGTCGCTCGGTGCCAAGGCATCCGAATACATCACCTCCGGCTTCCTGGTGATCGCGGCCGTGCTGTCATGGGTCGCCTTCTTCAGCGTCGGTTTCGGCCATGGCGAGGTGTTCACCGTGCCGGTGCTGCACTGGATCCAGTCCGGCGGCCTGGACGTCTCCTGGGCGCTGCGGATCGACACGCTGACAGTGGTGATGCTGGTGGTGGTCAACACCGTGTCGGCGCTGGTTCACATCTATTCGATCGGCTACATGCACCACGATCCGAACCGGCCGCGATTCTTCGCCTATCTGTCGCTGTTCACCTTCGCCATGCTGATGCTGGTGACGGCCGACAACCTCGTGCAGATGTTCTTCGGCTGGGAAGGGGTGGGCCTCGCGTCCTACCTGCTGATCGGCTTCTGGTACAAGAAGCCGTCGGCCAATGCCGCCGCCATCAAGGCCTTCGTCGTCAACCGCGTCGGCGATTTCGGCTTCGCGCTCGGCATTTTCGGCCTGTTCGTGCTGTTCGGCTCGGTCAACCTCGGCACGATCTTCGCCAATGCGGCGACGTTCATCCCTGCTGAAGGCGCGCCGCAGGGTGCCGCCGTGCTCACCTTCCTCGGCCATGCTCTGGACAAGCAGGCGGCGATGACCGTCGTCTGCCTGCTGCTGTTCATGGGCGCCATGGGCAAGTCGGCGCAGGTGCCGCTGCACACCTGGCTGCCGGACGCCATGGAAGGCCCGACGCCGGTGTCGGCGCTCATCCATGCCGCCACCATGGTGACCGCCGGCGTGTTCATGCTGGCGCGGCTGTCGCCGCTGTTCGAATTGTCGCATTCGGCGCTGACGGTGGTGACCTTCATCGGTGCCTTCACCGCCTTCTTCGCGGCGACCGTCGGCCTGGTCCAGAACGACATCAAGCGCGTCATCGCCTATTCGACCTGCTCGCAGCTCGGCTACATGTTCGTGGCGCTCGGCGTCGGCGCCTATGGCGCGGCGATCTTCCATCTGTTCACGCACGCCTTCTTCAAGGCGCTGCTGTTCCTTGGCTCGGGCTCGGTCATCCATGCCGTCTCCGACGAGCAGGACATGCGCAAGATGGGCGGCTTGAGGACGCTGATCCCGACCACCTACTGGATGATGGTGATCGGCACGCTGGCGCTGACGGGCGTCGGCATTCCGGTGACCGTCATCGGCACCGCCGGCTTCTTCTCCAAGGACGCCATCATCGAGACGGCCTTTGCCGGGCACAATTCGGTCGCGGGGCTGGCCTTCGTGGCCCTGGTCATCGCCGCCGGCTTCACCTCCTTCTACTCCTGGCGGCTGATCTTCATGACCTTCCATGGCGAGCCGCGGGCGAGCCACGAGGTGATGCATCACGTCCATGAATCACCGCCGGTGATGCTGGTGCCGCTGTTCATCCTGGCGGCCGGCGCTTTGTTTGCCGGCGTCATCTTCCACGGCGCCTTCATCGGCGAGGGCTACGCCGAATTCTGGAAGGCGTCGCTGTTCACGCTGGCGGACAACCACATCCTGCACGAGATCCACGAACTGCCGCTTTGGGTCGAGATCTCGCCCTTCATCGCCATGCTGATAGGGCTCGCGGTGGCCTGGCAGTTCTACATCCGGTCGCCGGAAATGCCGAGGAATCTCGCTGCCCAGCATCGCGGACTCTACGCCTTCCTGCTCAACAAGTGGTATTTCGACGAGCTTTACGACTTCCTGTTCGTGCGGCCGGCCAAGCGCCTCGGTTCCTTCCTGTGGAAGACCGGTGACGGGACCATCATCGATGGGCTCGGGCCGGACGGCATTTCGGCGCGCGTCGTCGATGTCACCAACCGCGTCGTCAAGCTGCAGACCGGCTATCTCTACCACTATGCCTTCGCCATGCTGATCGGCGTTGCCGCACTCGTCACCTGGATGATGCTCTGATGACCGCCTGGCCAATCCTCTCGCTGGTCACCTTCCTGCCGCTGGTTGGTGTGCTGCTGATCCTGTTCATCAACGATGACAGCGAAAACGCGCGACGCAACATCCGCGCCATTGCGTTGATAACCACGGCATTCACCTTCCTGGTGTCGCTGTTGATCTGGACCGGCTTCGACAATTCGCAGGCCGGCTTCCAGTTCGTCGAAAAGGTCGCCTGGCTGGACTCCGGCATTTCCTACCATATAGGCGTCGACGGCATTTCCATGCTGTTCGTTATCCTGACGACCTTCCTGATGCCGCTTTGCATCCTGGCGTCGTGGGAAGCGATCGAGAAGCGCGTCAAGGCCTACATGATCGCCTTCCTGCTTCTGGAAACGCTGATGATCGGCGTGTTCTGCGCGTTGGATATCGTGCTGTTCTACGTCTTCTTCGAAGCCGGCCTGATCCCGATGTTCATCATCATCGGCGTGTGGGGCGGCAAGCGGCGCGTCTACGCCTCGTTCAAATTCTTCCTCTATACGCTGGCCGGCTCGGTGCTGATGCTGCTCGCCATCATGGCGATGTTCTTCCAGTCCGGCACCACCGACATCCCGACGCTTTTGACGCACAGCTTCCCGGCCAACATGCAGACCTGGTTGTGGCTCGCCTTCTTCGCCTCCTTCGCGGTGAAGATGCCGATGTGGCCGGTACATACCTGGCTGCCCGACGCGCATGTCGAGGCGCCGACGGCAGGCTCGGTCATCCTGGCCGCCATCCTGCTGAAAATGGGCGGGTACGGCTTCCTGCGCTTCTCCCTGCCGATGTTCCCGCTGGCGTCCGAGATGTTCGCGCCGCTGGTGTTCACGCTGTCGGTCGTCGCCATCATCTACACCTCGCTGGTGGCGCTGATGCAGGAGGACATGAAGAAGCTGATCGCCTATTCCTCGGTCGCCCATATGGGCTTCGTCACCATGGGCATCTTCGCCATGAACCAGGAAGGCGTGCAGGGCGCGATCTTCCAGATGCTCAGCCACGGCCTGGTCTCGGGCGCGCTGTTCCTGTGCGTCGGCGTCATCTATGACCGCATGCATACCCGCGAGATCGCCGCCTATGGCGGCCTCGTCAACAACATGCCGAAATACGCCACCGTGTTCATGATCTTCACCATGGCCAATGTCGGCCTGCCTGGCACGTCAGGCTTCGTCGGCGAGTTCCTGACTATGCTCGGCGTGTTCCGCGTCAACACCTGGGTGGCGTTCTTCGCCGCCACCGGCGTCATCCTGTCGGCCGCCTACGCGCTTTGGCTCTATCGCCGGGTGATCTTCGGCGCACTGACCAAGGACAGCCTGAAGGGACTGCTCGATCTGTCGACCCGCGAGAAGGCGATCATCTATCCACTGGTCGTGCTGGTCATCTTCTTCGGCGTCTATCCCGCACCCGTCTTCGACGCGACGGCCCAATCGGTCAAGTCGCTCGTCACCAATGTCACCGCATCCATCGGCGCCGCGCAGACCGCGGCGGCGAACTGACCCAGGGGTTTTGCGAACCATGACGCCGGACCTTCTCTCCAGCCTGTCGCTCTCGACGCCCGAGCTGATCCTTGCCATCGGCGCGCTCGCGCTGCTGATGGTCGGGGCCTATTCGCGTTCCAACACCGCCAATACGGTGACCGGCCTTGCCGTCGCCGTGCTGGTGGTCGCAGGCGCCTGGCTGATCTTCCACGCAGGGCAGGGCACCGCCTATGGCAATGCCTTCATCCAGGATTCCTTCGCCCGCTTCATGAAGGTGCTGGCGCTGGTCGGTTCGGCGGTCACGCTCATCATGTCGATGCGCTTTGCCAAGGCGGAGCGTTTCGACAAGTTCGAATATCCGGTGCTGATCCTGCTTTGCACGCTCGGCATGATGCTGATGATTTCGGCCAACGGCATGATCGGGCTCTATCTCGGCCTCGAACTGCAGTCGCTGGCGATCTACGTGCTGGCGGCGATCAATCGCGACAATCTGCGTTCGACCGAGGCCGGCCTGAAATATTTCGTCCTCGGCGCGCTGTCCTCGGGCATGCTGCTCTACGGTATCAGCCTGGTCTACGGTTACACCGGCAACACCGGTTTCCAGGAGATCGCCACCGCACTTGGCGGCGGCGAGCGCCAGCTTGGCCTCGTCGTCGGCCTCGTCTTCGTGCTGGCCGGGCTTGCCTTCAAGATCTCGGCGGTGCCGTTCCACATGTGGACGCCAGACGTCTATGAAGGTGCGCCGACGCCGGTGACGGCCTTCCTGGCGGCAGCGCCGAAAATGGCGGCGATGGCGCTGATCGTGCGCGTCACCATGGGGGCGTTCAAGCCGATCGCTTCCGACTGGCAGCAGATCATCGTCTTCATCTCGATCGCCTCGATGGCGCTTGGCGCTTTCGCCGCCATCGGCCAGACCAACATCAAGCGGCTGATGGCCTATTCCTCGATCGGCCATATGGGCTACGCGCTGGTCGGCCTCGCCGCCAACAGCCAGGCCGGTGTGCGCGGCGTCGCCATCTATATGCTGATCTACCTGGTGATGACGTTGGGCACCTTCGCCTTCATCCTCGCCATGCGGCGCAAGGAAGGCAATGTCGAGCAGATCAGCGATCTCGCCGGCCTGTCGTCGACCAACCCTGTGATGGCGACGATCCTGACGGTCCTGATGTTCTCGCTGGCCGGCATTCCGCCGCTCGCCGGCTTCTGGGGGAAGTGGTACGTCTTCCTCGCAGCCATCAACGCCAATCTCTACGCGCTGGCGATCATCGGCGTGCTGGCCTCGGTGGTGGGCGCCTACTATTATCTGCGCATCATCAAGATCATGTGGTTCGATGAGCCGGTCGGCGGCTTCGTGCCGATGGCCAGCGAATTGCGTGTCGTGCTCGGCGTCAGTGGCGCGTTCGTGCTCTTCTATGTGCTGATCGGCGGGCCGATCGGCACCTATGCCGAAGCCGCCGCCAAGACATTTTTCTGACGGGATGGCATTTCGGCTGGCTCCAACCTCGGCGTCGGAAGGGTTCCGGCTCGAAGCGCATGACAGTGTCGGCTCCACCAACGCGCTGGCGCTGGACCATGCCCGGGCGGGCGACCCGGGCAAGCTTTGGGTCGTTTCCAAAAAACAGGAAAGCGGGCGCGGCCGGCGTGGCCGTGCCTGGGCAACGCCGGAAGGCAATCTGGCGGCGACGCTGCTTGTCATCACCGCCGGCGAGCTTCGCCTTGCCGCGACGCTTGGCTTTGTCGCCGGGCTGGCGCTGGCCGACGCGCTCGACGCGGTGGTGCCGAAGAGCCGCATCGCGATAGGCCTCGACGGTGCGAGCCAGGGACGGAACCGCTTCGAGCTGAAATGGCCAAACGACGTGCTCGCCTCCGGGGCCAAGCTCGCCGGCATCCTCTTGGAGTCGGCGATGCTTGATGGTGGCCGTTTCGCGGTGGCGGTAGGCATCGGTGTCAACGTGGTGGCGCACCCGCAGGATTTGCCGTATCCCGCGACATCGCTTCACGCGTTGGGCGCGGCTTGCGATGCCGAAACGCTGTTTCTGGCGCTGTCGGATGCCTGGAGCGAGAATGCCCGCCTTTGGGATGAAGGGCGTGGCCTTGCAGCCATCAGGAAGCGTTGGCTGGCCCGCGCCGCGGGCCTTGGTGCTGAGGTTGCTGTCAGAATTGACGGTAATGTGGTGCGTGGCGTGTTCGAGACTATTGACGAGGACTGCCGTTTCGTGATCCGCGACGATGAGGGAGCCGTTTTGACGGTCGCCGCCGGAGATGTGCATTTCGGCGCGGTCGCGTCCGCGCGGGTATAGTTTTGTTCTTGAGCAATTCCGGGCTGAAAACGGTTAGACACTTTTGCTGGAATTGCTTTAACGGCTTGGCCTGAGGGCCATGAAGGGAAAAATCATGGCGAAAGCGGACAACGCCGAACTCGTTTTCGTGCCGCTTGGCGGCGTCGGCGAGATCGGCATGAACTTCGCCCTCTACGGCTACGGCCCGCCGAGCGCGCGCGAGTGGATCGTGATCGATGTCGGCGTCACCTTTCCCGACGCGGCGCATCCGGGCGTCGACCTGATCCTGCCCGACACGCGCTTTATCGAGGAGAACCTCGCTAATTTGCGCGGCATCATCATCACTCACGCGCATGAGGACCATTACGGTGCGCTGCTCGACACCTGGCCGAAGCTGAAGGCGCCGGTCTGGATGACGCCATTCAGCGCCGGGCTGCTGGAAGCCAAGCGGCAGGGCGAGCAGGGCGCACCGAAGATCCCGCTGTCGATCTACCGGGCCGGCGAAAAGTTCACCGTCGGTCCCTTCGAGATTGAAGCCATTCCGGTGGCGCATTCCATCCCCGAGCCGATGTCGCTGGCGATCACCTCGCCGGCCGGCACCGTCATCCATACCGGCGACTGGAAGATCGATCCGGAACCGACGATCGGACCCAAGACCGATGAGGCGCGTTTCCGCGCCTATGGCGACAAGGGCGTGCTGGCGCTGATCTGCGATTCGACCAACGCGCTGCGCGAAGGCGATTCACCCTCGGAAGTGGCCGTGGGCGAAGGCCTGAAAGGTGTCATCCAGGCCGCCAAGGGCCGCGTCGCCGTCACCACTTTTTCCTCCAATGTCGGACGTATCGTCTCGATCGCCCGGGCGGCGCGCGATGCCGGCCGCCAGTGCCTGGTGCTCGGCCGCTCGCTGAAGCGCGTCATCGATGTCGCTGACGAGCTTGGCTACATGGACGGTCTGCCGGAGTTCATCGCCGAGGAGGATTTCGGTTTCATCCCGCGCGAGAACCTGGTCATCATCTGCACCGGCAGCCAGGGCGAGCCGCTGGCGGCGCTGGCGAAACTGTCGCGCGATGAGATGAAATCGGTGTCGCTGACGGCGGGCGACACCGTGGTGTTTTCTTCGCGCACCATTCCCGGCAACGAGAAGGCGATCCTCGAAATCAAGAACCGCCTGATCGATCTCGGCATCAAGATCATCGAGGACGGCGATGCGCTGGTGCATGTCTCCGGCCATCCCCGGCGCAGCGAACTGCGCAAGATGTATGAATGGGTGCGCCCGCAGATCGGCGTTCCCGTACACGGCGAGGCCGCGCATCTGGTGGCGCAGGGTTCGCTGATGTCGATGTCGGGCATCGGCCAGGTGGCGCAGGTGCGCGATGGCGACATGCTGCGGCTGGCGCCAGGTCCCGCCACCATCATCGACCAGGTGCCGTTCGGCCGCGTCTACAAGGACGGCAATCTGATCGGCACCGACCGGGCCATGGGTATTCGCGACCGGCGCAAATTGTCCTTTGCCGGTCATGTCGCGGTCAATGTCGTTCTCGACGATAAGTATGAACTGGCCGGCGATCCAGATCTGGTCGCAATCGGCGTCGCCGAGGCCGATGCCCGTGGCGAGACGCTCGAGGACCTGATGATCGATGCGGCCGTCGGCGCGGTCGATTCGATCCCGCGTCAGCGCCGCAAGGACCTCGACCTTGTGCAGGAGGCGGTGCGGCGCGCGGTGCGCGGCGCGGCCAACGAAGCCTGGGGCAAGAAACCGCTGGTGACTGTTTTCGTAACCCGTTGAGAGGGGCAGGGGCTGGTCAGACGTTCAACTGATAGCTGACCGGAATCCAGCGAAAGGACCCGCCTATCTGCCCGACATAGCCCAGGCCCGGAAACGGCATGTGATGCCCTGCGACGAGCAGGCGCCGCTCCGACGCCATCCTCAGCAGCCGCTTGCGGGTCTCGATTGCCCTTTCCTTGTCATCGTCGAAATCGGCATGCCACTCCGGATGCTGGATGGACACGACATGGTGCAGGAAAGCGTCCGACCAGATCAGCAGTTCCTGTCCGCCGCTTTCGACAAGGAAGGCCAAAAGCCCGGGTGAGTGACCGGCCGCGTCGATGGCGGTGATGCCCGGCACCACTTCGTCTCCAGGCGCTATGAATGTCGCGCGATCGGCCAGTCCGGTGCAAATCCGCCTGAAGAGATCACGGTTGGCCAACCTGGCCGGGCGCACCGCATTTCCTTCGGTCCAGAAGGCGAATTCCGTCGCGCCGAATACATAGCGCGCCCGGCTGAAAACCGGTTCGCCCTTCCGGACAAGCCCGCCAATGTGGTCCGGGTGCCCGTGCGTGATGACCACCACATCGATGTCATCGGGGCCGAGCCCAAGGGCCTGCAAGCAGTCCAGGAGTGAACTGTCTTCATCTCCGCAGCCAGTGTCGAACAGGATCTTGTCGGAACCGGTGTCGATCAGCGTCGGGATGAAGCAATGCTCGTAGCGGTCCGGGTCGATGAAATTCGAGACCGCGAGTTCGTGCACGGCCGCCGGCGGCTGTCCGGCCGCGAAGGCCGATGCAAGCGTGTCTCTGATATCGACGGCGTCGAGCAAAGCGGCAACTTTGAACGACCCAAGATCGAAGGTGAACACGCGGGCGCGGGCAGGGCTGATTCCGGACATTGCCGTTTGTACTTCGCTGATGTCGTTTGCAACAGGTGCGACAGTGCGCGCTTCCTGAAAGGCTGTCGGTCTCGGTTGATTTGACGTATGACGCCAACCTTGGATCTGGGAGAAAAAAGCTTGCCATGCTCGGACGGCTGAACCATGTCGCGCTTGCGGTGCCGGATTTGACTGCCGCCATTGCCGCTTACCGCAACACACTCGGCGCCGAAGTGACCGAGCCGCAGGCTTTGCCGGAGCATGGCGTCACCGCGGTGTTCGTCAATGTCGGCAACACCAAGATCGAATTGCTGGAGCCGATCGGCGAGAACTCGCCGATCGCGGCATTCCTGGCGAAGAACCCGTCGGGCGGCATGCATCATCTCTGCTACGAGGTCGACGATATCCTGGCCGCGCGCGACCAGCTCAAGGCCGCCGGCGCCCGCGTGCTTGGCGACGGCAATCCCAAGCTGGGTGCGCATGGCAAGCCGGTGTTGTTCCTGCATCCGAAGGATTTCTTCGGTACGCTGATCGAACTGGAGCAATCATGAGCTGGGTCTCGTTCACCGCCTTGTTTTTCGCGACCTGGTGGGTGGTGCTGTTTGCCGTTCTGCCGTTCAGCGTCAAGACGCAGGATGACGATCACGACGTGACGCTGGGCACGGTTGCGAGCGCGCCGCGCGGGCCGCATATGTTGCGTGCCGTGATCCGCACCACCATCGCGACGGCGATCCTGATGGGCATTTTCTACGGTTTGACGCACGGGCTGGGATATAGCCTCAGCGACATCCCGCACATCGTGCCGGATTTCGGCCAGACCCCAGCGAAATAGAGAGCCCGGCAAGGCTGCTCCCCAAGGTGCTCCAACGAGATCGGAGCGCTGCGGATGATATTGGGATGCCGCCCCGCCTGCCGGCCATGGGCTGCTAACGCAAGGTCATGTAGCCTGGCAATTCGCGGCGCTAACCAGATGATTGCACAAAAAAAATGCAAGGCACAAGGCCTTGCAATTAAACGCGTCCGATCTGTTTCCGGTGTCCGGCGGCAGCGAATAACCGCGCCTAGATCGCATCCTCCCAAGACTTTGACCGCGTAGGAAGGCAGATTTGTTTCTGCCCTCTCGGTTATCGGGGCACATTAGCCTAACGGAAATGAAAATGTCACGAAGAATTTTGCCTTGAAACGGGCATTCTCGTGCTGCACTGCACAATAGTGCGGCAGGCTTTGCTTTTGAAACGGACAGCCAGGGTCGATAGAGCCTTTGCGGCATGTTCGCGATTGACGCGCGCAAAGAATTGGGGGGCAAATCCGAAGAGGTTCGGTGCGTTCCATTGTTGGCGCGGACTGATCCGAAGCGCGGGATTCCGGGACGGAAGGGGCTGATGTGGTGGGATGGCCGGGTTTCCATTCGGTCATGAAATCGCTATGAAGCCGGGGCAAGCAAGCCTGCGCCCCGCCGATTCTGGCGTGGCCATTCTCATTCACGGACCAGTCCATGCGTTTGTCGCGCTATTTCCTGCCTATCCTTAAAGAAAATCCGCGCGAGGCCGAAATCGTCTCGCATCGGCTGATGCTGCGCGCCGGCATGATCCGTCAGCAGGGGCAGGGCAGTTTTTCCTGGCTGCCGCTGGGCAAGCGGGTGCTGGACAAGGTCTGCAAGATCATCCGCGAGGAGCAGAACCGCGCCGGTGCGCTGGAGATCCTGATGCCGACCATCCAGTCGGCCGATCTGTGGCGCGAAAGCGGCCGTTACAACGACTACGGCAAGGAGATGCTGCGCATCAAGGACCGCCAGGACCGCGACATGCTCTACGGACCGACCAACGAGGAAATGGTCACCGAGATTTTTCGTGCCTACGTCAAGTCCTACAAGGACCTGCCGCTCAACCTCTACCACATCCAGTGGAAGTTCCGTGACGAGGTGCGGCCGCGCTTCGGCGTGATGCGTTCGCGCGAATTCCTGATGAAGGACGCCTATTCCTTCGATCTCGACTTCGAGGGCGCGCGAGCCGCCTATAACAGGATGTTCGTGTCCTATCTCCGGACCTTCACCCGCATGGGCCTGCAGGCAATCCCGATGCGGGCCGACACCGGACCGATCGGCGGCGATCTCAGCCATGAGTTCATCATCCTGGCCGATACCGGCGAGAGCCAGGTTTTCTGCCATCGCGATTATCTGTCGCTTGCCGTGCCCGGCGCGAACACCGACTTCGCCAATGACGGCGAGATATCGGATATCGTCAAGACGTGGACGACGCCTTACGCCGCCACCGACGAGATGCATGACGAGGCGGGCTGGGAGAAGGTCCCGACAGGCGACCGGGTCTCGGCGCGCGGCATCGAGGTCGGCCATATCTTCCACTTCGGCGAGAAATACTCCAAGCCGATGGGCGCCAAGGTGACCGGCCCCGACGGCAAGGATCATTTCGCCTCCGGCGGCTCCTACGGCATCGGCCCGTCGCGGCTGGTCGCGGCGATCATCGAGGCCAGCCACGACGAGAACGGCATTATCTGGCCGGAAGCGGTGGCGCCGTTCGATATCGGCCTGATCAACATGAAGGCGGGCGACGCCGACTGCGACCGCGTCTGCGACGAACTCAACGCTGCCTTCACCGCCGCCGGCAAGGACGTGCTCTACGACGATACCGACCAGCGGCCGGGCGGCAAATTCGCCACCGCCGACCTGATCGGCCTGCCGTGGCAAGTGATTGTCGGGCCGCGCGGCGTGGCCGCCGGCGAAGTCGAGATCAAGAATCGCAAGAGCGGCGAGCGCGTGACGCTGCCGATCGCCGACGCGGCAAAACGCTTCGGTGTCACCGCATGAGCGAGGCGGCGGCAGCGAGATCGGCGGGCGCCGGCCCGTTCTCAATCTTCGAACGCACGGTTGCGTGGCGCTATTTGCGCTCGCGGCGCAAGGAGACGGTGATCTCGGTGATCGCCTCGATCTCCTTTCTCGGCATCATGCTGGGCGTCGCCACGCTGATCGTGGTCATGGCCGTGATGAACGGATTCCGCGCCGAGCTTTTGACGCGCATACTCGGCGTCAACGGCCATCTGATCGTGCAGCCGCTCGATTCGCCACTTGAGGACTATGCCCAGGTCGCCAGCCGCATCAACGGCGTGTCCGGCGTCAAATACGCTATTCCGCTGATCGATGGCCAAGTGCTGGCGCAAGGCAATGTCGGCGGCGGCACCGGCGCGCTGGTGCGCGGTATCTGGGGTGAAGACCTCGGCAAGATCGCCATCGTGGCCAGCAACATCAAGCAAGGCACGCTCGCCGATTTCGATACCGGCGAGGGCGTCGCCATCGGCAAGCGCATGGCCGAGAATCTCGGCTTGGCGCTCGGCGATACCATCACCTTGATCTCGCCGGACGGGGATGTGACGCCGCTCGGCACCACACCGCGCATGAAGGGCTACAAGATCGCCGCGATCTTCGAAGTCGGCATGTCGGAGTATGACAGCTCCATCGTCTACATGCCGTTCTCCGAAGCGCAGCTCTATTTCAACATGGACGGCCGGGCGCAGACGATCGAGATCTACGTCGACAATCCCGATGATGTCGATGCGCTGAAACCGAAGGTGGAAGAGGCGGCGCAACGCCCCATCGACCTCGTCGACTGGCGCCAGCGCAACGAGACCTTCTTTTCCGCCCTTCAGGTCGAGCGCAACGTGATGTTCATGATCCTGACGCTGATCGTGCTGGTGGCGGCGCTCAACATTATTTCCGGACTGATCATGCTGGTGAAGGACAAGGGGCATGACATCGCCATCCTGCGCACCATGGGCGCCTCGCGTAATGCCATCCTGCGAATCTTTCTGATGACCGGAGCGGCGATCGGCGTGACGGGCACGCTCGCCGGCGTGCTGCTCGGCGTCCTGATCTGCACCAACATCGAATCGATCCGCCAGTTCTTCTCCTGGATGACCGGCAAGGTGCTGTTCAATCCGGAGCTGTATTTCCTCAGCCAGTTGCCGGCCAAGATGGATCCGCGCGAGACGACCTATGTCATCATCATGGCGCTGGCGCTGTCCTTCCTGGCAACAGTGTTTCCAGCGTGGCGGGCGGCCCGTCTCGATCCGGTCGAAGCCTTGAGGTACGAGTAGTGGCCGAGGTCATTATCGAGTTGAAGAGCGTCGAGCGGCACTACGTCCAGGGGCCGCGCAAGCTCACCATCCTGAACGGCGCCGACTTCTCGCTGCGGCGCGGCGAAATGGTGGCGCTGGTGGCGCCGTCGGGCACCGGCAAGTCGACGCTGCTGCATACGGCGGGCCTGCTGGAGCGTCCCGACGCCGGAGACGTGATCCTGTCCGGCCGCGCCTGCGGCCGGTTGTCCGATGATGAGCGCACCTCGATCCGCCGCAACGATGTCGGCTTCGTCTACCAGTTCCATCATTTGCTGCCGGAGTTTTCGGCGCTGGAAAACATCATGATGCCGCAGCTCATCAAGGGGCTGCCGCGCAAGGAAGCGGGCGAGCGCGCCGCGCAACTGCTCGACTACATGCAGATCGGCAAGCGGGCGTCGCACCGGCCATCCGAGCTGTCCGGCGGCGAGCAGCAGCGTGTCGCCATTGCGCGAGCTGTCGCCAATGCGCCGCTGGTGCTGCTCGCCGACGAGCCGACCGGCAACCTGGACCCGGTCACCGCCTCCTACGTCTTCGAGGCGCTGGAAGCGCTGGTGCGGCAATCGGGTCTCGCCGCGCTGATCGCCACCCACAATCACGAACTGGCATCGCGCATGGACCGGCGGGTCACGCTCTCCGACGGCAAGGTGGTGCCGCTTTAGCCTGTGCGTCAGGTGTTGCCGGCCTGACCTGAAACTCAACACCTGCGTGTTTCGCGAGTGCCCGACGCCCGCCATTTCCCCTGCCTGTTGATAGGCGGCGGGCTGTCAACCTTTTCTTAACCCTGCCGATCTGATCGCCCGGAGATTTTGGATGCGGTCGGATTCTGTTCGTTGACAATGGAACAAAATTAGAACAAATTAGAAACATATCCACAACAGGAGAGAGTTATGACCGATTTGGTTCAGGATGTCATCTCGCTGGTTTGCATGAGTGCGTTTCTTGTTTCCATGGCGATCTGGATCGGAGCCATGTGAGTTGGCGGCATCCGCCATCGCTGTTTCCCGATGGCCGTAAGCCGCTCCGCCGTTAAGCTTTTCTTGCCGCCGCGACGTTAGGGTGCGCCTCCAGGCAGGAGCAACGTCCAGGTGTCGCCCATCGTCACGGCCATTCTCGTGGCCAGCAATCTCGGGCTGATCTTTCTCTTGATGACCGTGCCGCTCGGTTTGCGCACGGTCCGGTCGAGCCGCGTCGTCGCAATGGACCGGCAGCGCTTGTGGCAGGCGCTGTGGCCGCTTGGCAGCGATGCCGGCTGGTCCGGCGAGATCCTGTCGGCGCAGCCACTGGACGAAGAGGGCGTGGCCCGCATCATGCTGTCGTGGGAAGGCCGCGACGGCAAGCCGATCGAGCGCAGGGCGCGGTTTGAAGATGTCGTCGAGGGCAGCCGCTTCTCGATGCGGGTGATCGAGGACACCGCGCTCGATGGCTCGTTCTGGAAGGATTATGGCGAGACCGCCGAACTGGTTTCGCAGGGCAGCGGCACACGCGTGACGCTCAGCCGCACAGACCGGTATCGCGGCGTCGCTTTCCTGGTGTTCCGGTACTTCGCCATGCGCCGCGAGCTCTCCAAGCTGCAGTGTTGGGCAAAGACCGGGCAGTACCGCAAGGGCGGCTGGTTCGAGCATCCGCTGAGCCAGGTCGGCTTTGCCGTGCTGTCGGCGTTGATGCTGTGGCCGTTCTTCGGCCTTCATCTGGGCGGGCTGGCGTTGGCCGCGATCCTGACGTCGGTGGTGGCACTGCACGAACTCGGCCACATGGCGGCGTTTCGGCTGACGGGCCATCGCAGGGCGCGGATGATCTTCATCCCGCTGCTTGGCGGCATCGCCATTGGCGGCCGGCCCTACAACAGCCGTTTCGAAGTGGCCTTCGTGGCGTTGATGGGGGCGGGGTTCTCCGCCTTCCTGGTGCCGATCGTCATTGCCGCCAGCGTGCTTGCCGGCGGCGAGGGCCATAAGG
>NZ_JAPYKP010000067.1:0-30621 GCF_037179725.1 Mesorhizobium sp. Cs1321R2N1
GAGAGCAGCCGACGACGTGCGGCGCCGGTTCGGCCGGCTCGACGTGCTGATCAACAACGCCGCCATCCACTACGACACCGGCTCGCGCGCCCTGCAGGCCGACTGGACTGTCATCCGCAAGGCGTTCGAGACCAATGTCTTCGGCGCCTGGCGGGTGGCCGCCGCCTTCGCGCCGCTGCTCGGGGCGGGCGGCCATGGCAGGCTGGTCCACGTCTCCTCCGAAGGCGGTTCTCTGGCCTCGATGGGCGCGGGCGCGCCAGCCTATTCGACCTCGAAGGCGACGCTCAATGCACTGACCCGCGTGCTGGCGGCCGAACTGCGCGGCTCGGGCGTGCTGGTCAACGCGATCTGCCCGGGCTGGGTCGCCACCGACATGGGCGGGCCGGGCGGGCGCCCGGTGGCGCAAGGGGCGGCGGGCATCGTGTGGGCCGCGACCTTGCCCGACGACGGCCCGACCGGCGGCTTTTTTCGCGATGGCAAGGGGCTGCCGTGGTGACGGCGAGACGCGGGCAGGTTCGGGCGGCGCCCGGCATTGCGTAACGGCGTTCAGCATCTGAATCGGGAAATTGTGCCAAACGATTGTTTTCGCATCAATCTCGCTGGACATCCCTGCATCACCCCCTCCATGGCGGGTGGACGAAGGCCGGCATGGCGGCTATTTTTTCGAGCCCGCGACCAGATCGCGCGGCGCAATCGGTCGCCGGGAGTTGTTGCCGTTGAGAAGAATTGCTTCGTGGACGATGGCGCTGATCCTCGTTGCCGTCGCCGCGTGCGTCGGGGCTGGCGTCGCCGTCGGCCAGACACAAACGTCTGCCGAGCTGCCTTTGCCGTCGGACGTGTCGTCGAAGGACATATCGGTCGGGGTAAAGGCCGCGCCGCCCTTCGCCTTCAAGCTGCAGGACGGCACCTGGTCAGGATTGAGCATCGACCTCTGGCAGAAGATGGCCGGGCGGCTCAACCTTCGCTTCCACTATGTCGAAGTGCCTGGCGTGCAGGACCAGATCGACGGCGTCGCCAGCGGCAAATTCAACGTGGCGATGGCCGCGATCACCGTCACGGCAGACCGCGAAAAGGCCGTCGATTTCACGCAGCCCTTTTTCACGACCGGGCTCGGCATCGCTACACCGCTCAACAGCCAGCCGTCATGGCGGCCGATTTTGCACGCGCTGACCTCGTTCGGCTTCCTGCAGGCCGTGCTGGCGCTGATCGTCATCTCGGTCGTGGTCGGCGTCCTGATCTGGATGTTCGAACGCCGCCACAATGAGGATTTCGGCGGCGGCGTCGCCAAGGGCCTGTTTTCAAGCATGTGGTGGTCGACGATTGCCGCGACCCAGGCCAGCACCGGCGATTTCGGTCCGCGAACCGTGCCGGGGCGTGTGCTGGCCGCGCTGTGGATGATGGGATCGATCATCGCCATCGCGGTGTTCACCGCCGGCGTCACATCGGTGCTGACCGTGACGCAGATGGAAGGCATGGTGCAGGGCGAAAGCGACCTCGCCACGGTCCGGGTCGGCGCCGTGCAGAATTCCTCGACCGCGTCCTACCTGGATTCCACCCATATCCGCCATCAGGACTTTGCCACCGTCCAGCAGGGCCTGGACACGCTGCGCGCCGGCAAGATCGATGCGCTGGTCCACGACAAGCCGCTGCTTGGCTGGCTGGTCGGACAGAACTACGGCGCGAGCCTGCGGGTCCTCGACGCGACCTTCGACCAGCAGCAATATGCCATCGCCCTGCCGCTCGGCAGTAGGCTTCGCAAGCCGCTCGATCTCGCCCTGCTGCAAACCATGGAAAGCGACTGGTGGAAACAGGCGGTCTTCCAGTATCTGGGCGAGAAATAGGCTATCGGCATGAGAGCGGGGACGGACAGCTCGCGGCATTGCGCGCCAGAAAAAGCCGCCCGCTTTCAGGACGGGTCTTCGGGTGATCGTCACTGATCGAGGTCGACCGGGGTCACCCCGAGGAGCTTCAGGGCGTTGGCGTAGATCCGGATGCCTTGCGCCTGCTTGCTCCCGGCGCAGAACCGGTTCGCCTTGTCCTGCAGTGCCGTTACCTCGGCGATCTGGCTCGCACTGGCACCCGGTTTGGCCTTGGCCTGGATGGCAGCGTCGAGTTGGAGGCCGAGCCGGCTGCAATATTCGGTCCGGGTGACCGCCGCCTCCGCGTCCGACTGTACGACCGCAAACATGGCGAGCGAAATGCCTGTCAGGGCACCCATCCATCCTGTCGAATGTCGTTGCATTGCAGGCGCTATCCCGTGGCCTTGTCTGGCGGCCGCTGTCCGGCTGCCACGGGAATGGTTATCGCAGACGATCTTTTCGCCAGTTTTTCCCGGATGTTGAATCTTGTTTCTGGAGTGTGTCTGGAGGCCGGGTTCACACTTCGTCGGCGTCGAACAGCAGCATCGTCAGATCGTCGTCGCCCGGGGCCAATATCCGCCGGTCGGCGGCGCAGGCAACGCCGACTTCGCTGGCGAACGCGGCGCGGATGTCGTCGAGGCTGTCGAAATACAATGTCCCCACAAGGTAAGGCATCTCGCCCGCCGAGAGTTTGATGATGGGCCGCCTGCTGACATCGTAGCGCCGCAGGCCGGGAAGCTTCTTGGCGAGCGGTATATGAACATCGAAATAGTGCCGGTCGAACGCGGCCGGATCGGCCGGGGTTTTGTAGATCACAAGCATCTTGGCCATTGCCCGTATTCCTGTCCTGTTGATGTCGATGATCAAGCCGTGCAGGCCGCCAAACCGAAGTCGTTCGACATTGGCGGATTTCGACCGCCGGTCGATTTTTATGTGCGCGGGCCGGGAGCTCGGGCTATGCGACAGCCGATTTCCCGACTTGAGGAGACCGGCGCCTCGCGCTCCCGCGGGCATCTGCGGCGCTTCTGCCTCTTCCCCCGGCACCGTCATTCGCGTAAGGGCGCGGGCAAATCCCAATTCCGCATCGATACCCCTCGGAACATCATGATCAGACTTGAAAACATCGGCAAGCAGAACGGCCGTCAGCTTGTCTTCATCGAGGCGTCGGCCTCCCTGCAGAAAGGCGAGAAGACCGGCCTCGTCGGCCCCAACGGTGCCGGCAAAACGACGCTGTTTCGCATGATCACCGGGCAGGAACTGCCCGATGAGGGCCAGGTTCAGGTCGATCGCGGCGTCACCATCGGCTATTTCAGCCAGGATGTCGGCGACATGGCGGGCCACAGCGCGGTGGCCGAAGTGATGAACGGCGCCGGACCGGTCAGCGACGTGGCGGCCGAGATGGCGGAACTCGAGGCGGCCATGGCCGATCCCGACCAGGCCGACCGGATGGACGAGATCATCGAACAATATGGCGAGGCGCAGCACCGCTTCGAGGAACTCGACGGCTATGCGCTGGACGGACGCGCGCGGGAGGTCCTCGATGGTCTCGGATTTTCGCAAGAGATGATGGACGGCGATGTCGGCAAGCTGTCGGGCGGCTGGAAGATGCGCGTGGCGCTGGCTCGCATCCTGCTGATGCGCCCCGATGTCATGCTGCTCGACGAACCGTCGAACCATCTCGACCTCGAAAGCCTGATCTGGCTTGAGCAGTTCCTGAAGGGCTATGACGGCGCGCTGCTGATGACCTCGCACGACCGCGAGTTCATGAACCGCATCGTCAACAAGATCGTCGAGATCGATGCGGGATCGCTCACCGCTTATTCCGGCAATTATGAATTCTACCAGCAACAGCGGGCGATCGCCGACAAGCAGCAGCAGGCGCAGTTCGAGCGCCAGCAGGCGATGCTGGCCAAGGAAATCGCCTTCATCGAGCGCTTCAAGGCGCGCGCCTCGCACGCAGCCCAGGTGCAGAGCCGGGTGAAGAAGCTCGACAAGATCGACCGCGTCGAGCCGCCAAAGCGCCGCCAGGTGGTGAATTTCGAGTTCCAGCCGGCGCCGCGCTGCGGCGAGGACGTCGTCACCTTGAAGAACGTGCACAAGGCCTATGGCAGCCGCACCATCTATGAAGGGCTCGACTTCCAGGTCCGCCGCCGCGAGCGCTGGTGCATCATGGGCGTCAACGGCGCGGGCAAGTCGACGCTCCTGAAGCTGGTGGCGGGCGCTTCCGATCCCGATACCGGCACGGTGGCGCGGGGACCGAGCGTGAAAATGGGCTATTTTGCCCAGCACGCCATGGAACTCCTGGAGGGCGAGCGCACCGTGTTCCAGACGCTGGAAGACAATTTCCCGCAGGCCGGCCAGGCGCCGCTTCGGGCGCTCGCCGGCTGCTTCGGCTTTTCCGGTGACGAGATCGAGAAGAAATGCCGGGTGCTGTCGGGCGGCGAGAAGGCGCGGCTGGTGATGGCGCTGATGCTGTTCGACCCGCCCAACCTCTTGGTGCTGGACGAGCCGACCAACCACCTCGACATCACCACCAAGCAGATGCTGATCGAGGCGCTGTCGCAATATGAAGGCACGATGCTGTTCGTCTCGCACGACCGGCATTTCCTGGCAGCGCTGTCGAACCGCGTTCTCGAATTGACGCCGGAAGGCATCCACACCTATGGCGGCGGCTATACGGAATATGTCGAGCGCACGGGACAGGAAGCGCCGGGGCTAAGGAGCTGAGCGGGTGGTGGTGGCAGACGGAATCATCTGGCCGTCGGTTGATGTGTTGCCCCTTACTCTGCGCACGCGTTTAAAGGTTGCTGATCTCCAGACAAAAGCAGATACCTGACATCCGCAGCAAGGGTATATATGACAAATCCATCTTCATCTTTTTCGTTGGTTCGACTTACCCCGAAATAAGTGTCCAGTGCAGATCCGTGACGGTAGCCGTTCCAATGGGCGCGGATGTAGTCTTCGATCGATCCTCTTGGTATCCGTGATTTCGAGTTCACATATTGGCCGATGCTGCGACGAGGTCGCCACTCGTCGGCAATCGCGGAGAAGCTGATTCGCCCGTCTTTATGTGCATGGATCGCCTGCGTAAAAGTGAAGCGATATGGGGATTTAAACCCCAGTTGGTCGACACTGCTGCAGCAGGATGTGCCGTCGCTTAAATGAAGAAGATCATTATCAGCTGCACCAAACAACATCCCTGCTGAGTGCGTCATTTGCCGCAGCTTCAGCATTCGCCTCACACGCTCTTCGACTGGCAGCACCCATTCTCGCCCAACGCGAGGGCTATCACGGAGTTTGTAATACTTCACCAAGTCCATGTCGAGCGCGACACTTAGACCCCTACGATGAGAACTATCTTCGAGGGCTAACTTTAGATGCTCGACTGCTAACTGTTTGGCGCCTGCTTCAGCACAAGCGAGAACGAGGTCATTCGCCTCGTCATCTCGTGCGAGAAAGGGCTGTACCCGACACGCAGTGGGGATGCCTGCAGCCGAAAGTATTCTTACCGCATTCAGCCTTCGGGTGATCGAAGGTGCGCCAGCGTCGACCCGGCTGGCCAAACCTTCTGAGAGTGTGGGTAGCGATATTTGGACAATGAAATTTCCGGCTGCGAGCACGTCACAATAAGGATCGGTCGCACACAGATCGGACTTGGTACTGAGAATAGTGGGATAGGAGTGATCGTGCAGTATTTTCAGCAGGTCGAGACTGACCCCGAGCCGCCCTTCGAGCGGCATCATTGGATCCGACATACCGCCGAAATGAATTGGTATTCTGGCGGCCAGCATTTCATCCAGCACTGAACGCGCTTCGCTTCCCTTTGCAAGGCGTTCAAGCCTGCGTGCAAGCTCTCTAGGATTTGCCGATCTGATCCGCTTCTGGCCGGTGGAACCACCTCGTGAAGCCGCGAAGCAATATCGGCAGGCAAACTGGCACGCCGAGTAGCTATCCAGCCGAAGCGGAATACTACAAAAGGGGAATTGGCTCGTGATGGCTAGGGCATACTCGTAGCCACCACTCATCTTAGGTGCACTGCAAGTCTTTCGACAAAAACCGGTTCGGCAGGCTTCACAAACAATGAATAGCTCAATCTACTTCCAGGCTGAATCTTCTCGACACTAATCGTTGACCCGGTGACCACGCCGGGAACGCTCTGCCCTTTATTGTCTAGAAAGAGCCATTTTGGAAGATCAATAGCTGCCGATTCCGCATTCTCGATTGTTGCGGCGACGAGAACTACCTGACTGTCGTCGGACGGCGATATGAAATGCCAGCTAACGTCAAGCTTCAATCCACCGACGTGTTCATTGAGATGGCGCGTTGCGATCCGCTCTTTGTCCGCTGCTGCACCGCAAAAGGCCGCGATCGTACTCAGGGCGATGAGCAAAAAAACACCTCTCTGGAAGATCGTGCGTAGTTGTGAAAGATGAAGGTTCTTGAACTTCTCGTTGATATGCAGGACATATAGTTGCTGCACATCCTGATCAAAGTTAACAACTTCATTCGACAACTGGTTGATTTTGGCCTGGAAGCCCGGGAGCTGGTTGGTATATGCGGTTTGTAGCCGTTTCTTCTCCGGGCCAAACCAAAAAAGGCTCCACCATTTCGGATTGAATTCCTTTTCTGCGGGGAGGGCGTCACGATAGAACCACTTCCAAGTTTTTGTCGCCGCAGTCCACGGATAGCGATTCGTCTGCCGTGAGTACACAACTAGCAGGGCAATTCCCAATACCAAAGAGCCGACAGCTGCCACCACGATCGGATAGGTAATCAACTTCCCCAGGTGCTTATCCAATATGAAAGTCAGGACCGCGATACCGCCGGCAAGCATCGCGCCGGCCACCACTGTGAAGTTAGTTCGGCGTCCCTCCGCATAATGAATCCGTTCCGCCACTGCCGATATCACTTCGGAAAGCTCGACAGGCTGACCCGCGGGTAATGCAGGGGGCATCGGGAGATTTTTTGCCATCCCGTTTTGATAGCTGAGATCGACTCGATTGGCCATTGCGCCAAGCTTCATACCTGACACAGATGCATTGGTGTCGGATCGGCGAGCGACAAGCACGCAAGGGCGAATCGGGTCGAAGATAACTCGACCAACCACCTCGACATCACCACCAAGCAGATGCTGATCGAGGCGCTGTCGCAATATGAAGGCACGATGCTGTTCGTCTCGCACGACCGGCATTTCCTGGCAGCGCTGTCGAACCGCGTGCTCGAATTGACGCCGGAAGGCATACACACCTATGGCGGCGGCTATACGGAATATGTCGAGCGCACGGGACAGGAAGCGCCGGGGCTGAGGAGCTGAGCGGGTAGGGGCGCCGTTCTCCAAGCTGAGACCTAAAGCAGGCCGTGTTTCCTGAATTCGGCCTGCTCGTCCCCGCTGATCCAGCCGAACACCTTCAGCTTCCCGTCACGTCTCTCGAGGAGATAGCTGACCTCGAAATCAATGGTGATGAGCGCCGCCTTTTTGTTCTGGTACTCCCCGGACCATTGCACCTTTGCCACGCAGTGGTCCTGATCGATCGGCGTCACGGATACGTCCCTGCACGTCATCTTCCCGGCGCCCATTGCCCTGTAGCCCTCGAAGCCCTTCTTCATGATTTCGATCAGTTGCTTGCCGTTTTCGCCGGCCATCACCCCGCCAGGGGTGACTGAGATGAAAGCGGACGAATAGATGTCGGCGACATCCTTCAAACCGGCATCCGACAAGAGCGCGTCATTGTAGAATTCCGCATAGGCCCCGAAGAATTTCGCGACCTCGGCCTTGGCGATCATCGTCTTCCTCTCCCCTGAACGGGACGGGAAACCGCTTCACACTTCTCCTGGAACCGCTCCGAGGGGTGAGGCGCCTACCTCAGCGAGATGCTCATGCCGCTGAGATCGGCGTTCACTTGCAGGCCCACCTGTCTGCCCGTGAGTTGGAGTTGGGCGCCCTTGTCGTTGGTCATCACGATCACCTGTGCGCCTCTGCCGAGCGCGCCGCCGCCGCCGGCCGCGCCGTATACGCCAGTCACGTCCCGGGCGCGCCTGATGTGGCGCACGGTGCCCTGGAAATACGTCTTGGAGACGCCGAAGGCGAGGCCGCCCGAAACCCCGCCGATCGAGATCGGATATTTCCGGCCATGGAAGGTCAGCGTGCCCTCGCCACCGGAGCCGCCGACGAAGAAGGCCGCCTTGTAGACGGAGAAGCGGATCGTGCCGCTGTCGGCATGCGCGGCGCTGGCAAGGCTGACGCCTACCGTGGCGATGGCGGCTACGGCGATTGAACGAAATCCGGAGGAAATAGTCATGATGGGAGCTCCTGAAGGGTGGCTGCCTTGCTCGCCGGCAAGAATGTCGGCATGGCATCAAAGTTACAACTGAACAGTCTCGCCCATCATTGGTTCCAAGCGGCGGTCTGAATCTGGCGGCGGGAAGGCCGCCACGAAAAGAGGCCAGGCTCTCTGGTCGCGGCGGTCTCGTTGTGGGATGGAGACGTCGGTGTACTCTCCACGGCGGTTGGCAAAGGGTTCGGGATGAGAATTGCGACGGGGCTTGCAATGTCCGCATTGGCCGCGACAATGGCCGGATGCGCGACGTCTCCGGTCGACTATGGAACCTCGCTTTCACAGCAGGACCAGAAATGGGCGACGCCGCAATGCCAGCAAGCCCGGGCGGCGGCTTCGGACTATGCGGTCCGCGAAAAACAGCACCCGGGTTGGGAATTCGTCGCACTTGGCCCCTACGGGTTGGGGATCATAGCGGCGACCAAGGAGCACGAGCAGAAACAACGAAAGCTGCTCGCCCGCGACGTGCATCTGCAATGTTCGAGCCTACCCCTGCCGAAGGAATTGCAAGGTGATTTGAGCCCTGCCAGTCCAACCCCGGCGAAATATCCATAGCCGGGAACGGGTCCGAATGGATAATCTCTCGAGCTAACGTAGCAATCCGTCCGCCTCGAATGTGTCCCAACCTTCGAGCTTTGGCGCATCGTCCTTTCCCGCATTTCTGGTCTTGCGGGCGTTGCCCGTCCGCTTGCCTGCTCGCGTCAGTGCGGCCTTGCCGGCCCCGCGCCGTCTGTTCTCGGACACTTCCAGCGCATCCTCCTCCCGCCAGGCGGTCGCCAGGTCACGGTCAAGAATGTCCTCGATGTGGCGTGGATCGAAGACGTGGAAGGTCACGGCCTTGGATCGCCCGCGCATCTTCACGGTGCGCGTGCCGATGCTTTTCAGGCGACCATCCCTGAGCCATTTGTGCCGCTCTCGGGAGGAGATGGTGAGGATGTCCTCCGCCTCTCGCGGAAGCACGGGCAGTGCCTCGATTCCCTCCATCGTCCTGGAGATAGTTGCCGAGGCGGCCCGGAACGCATCCGCGTCGGTTCGCAACATGCGCAAGACGACGCGGCCCGTCTCGGCCTTGGCAAATTTCCGCACCGTCCATGGCAGGCGGGCCCGAACTTCGCGTTCGATCCCCTTCAGGCGCAAGGAGGAGCCGAGCGTCGACGCTGGCGGCAGCAGCCATTCGGCGACCATTGACGCGGTGGCCGTGCCTTGCTCGGCCGTGCGATCAGGGGCGGTGGCAATTTTCGCCGCGATGCCGCTCAGGATCTTCCGAATGGAGCCGCGCTTCTTGTCCATGTTTCGTTTTCGCTCATCGGGTGCCTTCGTGGAAGCACAGTTCGCACAGCGGACAACCGAAATCAGGGTCAAACAGTTCCCCAGGCATGCGCAGGCGGAGGACGGTTGACTTCATCTGGATGCAGCCTCCACGCAGACGGCCCTGGTCAGGTGGTCCAACGAACCGCAGGCTGGTTCCAATATTGCGCCACGGATTTCGCAAGGAGCGCTCGCCTATTGAAATTCCCGAGGCACTGACCACACCTCTCTTCGTCCCATCGAAGCCTGGTCGACCGTTGGGATTGCACTTGGTCCGAGTCGGCGGGCGATCCTATTGCCTTCGAGGCCGTGATGGCATGTGCTGGGCGAGGGAGCCCTGGACTGCGCCGTCGGCGACAAGCAAGAAGTCCGGTGCCGCTTTTGGCAAACACATCGTCCGGTGTTCCAGCATATTGTGCTGGCTGAATAAGCTTGAGACAAGGCGGTTCCGAACAACAATGGCTAGGCGGTTTGCGTTTCTCCTGGTGCGCGACTTCACGCTGTCGCCGCTGTCGCTGTTCATCGACACGCTGCGGCTGGCGGGCGATGAGGGCGATCGCAGCCGCAGGATAGAGTTCGACTGGGAGATCGTCGGCGAACGCGGTCTGCCGATCCGGGCAAGTTGCGGCGTCGAACTGCTGCCGACCGGGGGGATCGGCAATCCCGAGGATTTCGACAATGTCGTCGTTGTCGGCGGCCTGCTCGACACCAACCGCAGCCTGAGTTCCGAAAAGGAGGCGTTCCTGTTGCGGGCCGCCGGCAAGGGGGTGCCGCTGACGGCGCTCTGCACGGGCAGCTTCGTGCTGGCGCGCTACGGCCTGCTCGATGGCTACAGCGCCGCCGTCAGCTGGTTCCACATCAAGGATTTCCGCAGCCGGTTCCCGGAGGTCAATGCCCATGCCGACAGCCTGTTTTCCGTCGACCGGGGCCGCTCGACATGCGCGGGCGGCACGGGTGCCGCCGACCTTGCAGGCCATTTCGTGTCTCAGTTCATCGGCCAGAAGGCGGCGGAAAAGGCCGCCAAGATCCTCGTCCTTGATCGGATCAGAAGCAGCAGGGATGTGCAGCCCGTCGGCGACCTGTTTCCGGCGGCGTCGAGCCGGGCGGTGAAGCGCGCTTTGCTGTTGATGGAGAGCAATCTCCAGGAGACGCTGTCGGTCGCCGAGATCGCAAGCCGCCTGAACTGCTCGCGGCGCCAGCTCGAACGGCTCTTCGGGTTGGAACTGGGCATCGGGCCGATGGCGGCATATCTCGCGTTACGAGTGCACCATGCGAAGTCGCTGCTCGAAGGCAGCGACCTGCAGATCGGCGAAATCGCCTACCGGTGCGGTTTCACCAATGCCGGCCATTTCAGCCGCGTGTTCCGCCAGCAGACCGGCATCACGCCAACCCATCTCAGGCATCCCAACCGCAGGCCCGGCGGCGCGACGATACAATGAAGTCCGCTACGTGCGGCGCCTATGAAATCCGCTGGCCGTCCTCGTCGAGCAGAACGCAGCCCTCGGGATCGAATCCGAGGTCGGCCGTCTCGCCTTCGCGAAGGACGCGGCCATTGATCGGCGCGTTGGCGCGGAGGCTGGTCTTGCCGCCGATGTCGATCTCGTAGATTGCGCTGCCGCCCAGATACGAGGCCGAGACGACACGGCCAGTGAGCCGGTTGACGCTCGTTCCAGCACCGACCGAAAATTTCTGCGGCCGCACCACGACGGTGACCTTGCTGCCGTCGCCAAGCCGCCTTGGACAAGCCACGTTGATCGTCTGGCCGGTGGCAAGCACCACCGCTTGGCCGGACCTGCTGACGGTCCCGGCAAGCATGTTGGCCTTGCCGAGGAAGTCGGCGACGAAGGCCGTGGCCGGCGTCTCATAGACCTCCAGCGGGGTTCCGATTTGCTCAACCGCGCCGGCGTTCATCACCACGATGCGATCCGACATGGACAGCGCTTCTTCCTGGTCGTGCGTGACGAAGATGGCGGTGATGCCCGTTTCCTTCTGGATCTTCTTGATCTCGACACGCATCTCCTCGCGCATGTTGGCGTCCAGCGCCGATAGCGGCTCGTCCAGCAGCAGCACCTGCGGCTCGAAGACGATGGCGCGGGCAAGCGCGATGCGCTGCTGCTGCCCGCCCGACAGCTGCGACGGCAGCTTCTTCTCGCTGCCGGGCAGCCGCACCATTTCGAGCGCCTTGCCGACCTTGCGGGCGATCTCGGGCTTCGGCACGTTGCGGTACTTCAGGCCGAAGGCGACGTTGTCGAACACGTTCTTGTGCGGGAACAGCGCGTAGCTCTGGAAGACCAGGCCGATGTTGCGCTTGTAGATCGGGACGTCGTCGACCCGCCGCCCGTCGATCATGATCTGGCCGCCCGAAATATCGACCAGGCCGGCGATGGAGCGCAGGATCGTGGTCTTGCCGCAGCCCGAGGGCCCGAGCAAGGTGACGAAGCTGCCCTTGCGGATCGAGAGCGAGAAATCGCGCACCGCGACGAACTTGCCGTAGGCGATGTCGATATCGCGGAACTCGACCGCCGGGCTGTTCGCCTCGGCGGCCGCGCTCGCGCCGGCCGCCCCGGCCAGGACAGGCCGGGGATGGAGTGTCGTGCCCTGGCTGTCAGGCACCTTTCGAGATCCTGTTCCACTGCTTGGTCCAGGCGTCCTCGTTGGTCGCCCAGTAGGTCGGATCGGCGAAGGTCAGCGACTTCATCGTGCCGGTCTTGTCGAACGCCGGCAGCTTCTCGATCTTCTCGGTCAGCTTGACCTTGTTCGGGTCGAGCGACGGCGGATAGCTCTGGCCCTCGGCCACCGCGATCGAGGTCGCCGGGTCGAGCATGAAGTTGATGAGCTCCTCGCACTCGGCCATGGGCGAGCCCTTCAGGATCAGCATGTCCTCCATCCAGGCATAGGAGCCGGCCGGATCGAGATAGCCGATCGGATGGCCCTGGTCCTGCAGCGCCGCGACGCGGCCCGACCACGCATCGGTCACCACGATCTCGCCCTTGGAAAGCAGGTCCATCAGCTCCGCGCCGGAGCTCCAGAACTTCTTGGCGAGGTCGCGCGTCTCGCGCACCTTGGCCCAGATGGCGTCCATGTCCTTGAGGTTGTTGGGATCCTGCCCGGTGGCAAGCGCCGCGTACCAGACGCGCGTCGTCATATCGGAATAGCCGCCGACCTTGCCGGCATATTTCTTGTCGAGAAGCAGGGCCGCGCCCTTTTCCTTGGCTTCCTCCGGCGAGATCACCTTGGTGTTGTAGGCGATACCCGTCGTGCCGTAGTCGTAGGGTATGGCCGAAAGCTTTGGCGTCAGCTTGCGGAACGGCTCGATCATCGGCTGCAGTACATTCGCCATGTTGGGAATGTTGGCCTCGTTGATCTCCGAGGTCAGGCCGGCGTTCACATATTTGATGTAGTAGTTGACGCCCGAGGAATGGATGACCTGGTAGTCGCCGGGCTTGGCGGTCTTGATCTTGGTGATGATCTCATCCTCGTCGCCGAACGTGCCCTGGACCACCTTGATCTTGGTCTTGGTCGTGTAGGGCTGGAAGGCGAACTTGTCGATCGCGTCCTGCACCGTGCCGCCCCAGCCGTCGAAGCGAACCTCCTGGACAGCGGCGAGCGCCCGGCCCATCCACGGCATGGAAAGGCCCGCCGATGCCGCCGCGGCGGCGGTCAGCGTCAGGAAAGTGCGGCGGCTCAGGTCGCCATTGGCGTATCGGTCGTGCAGCCGTTCCAGCCGCTTCGTGGTGGTGAGTTTCATTGTGTTTCCTCCTTTGGTTCGCCACGTCTTCTCAGTTTTGTCAGGCTTTGCAGGATCAGGCCGCCGATAAGCGGGATGCCGACGGTCACCAGGATCATCACGGTGCCGAGTGCGTTGATTTCCGGACTGATCGAGATCTTGAGCATGGAAAGGATCTGGGTGGGCATGGTCTCGACACCGGCCGGCCGCCAGAACAGGCTGGCCGAAGTGTTGTCGAACGAGATGGTGAAGGCGAGCAGCGCGCCGCCCACCACGGCCGGAATGAGCAGCGGCAGCGTGATCTCGCGGAAGGACGAAGAGCGCGAGGCGCCGAGCGACAGTGCCGCCTCCTCATAGACGCGCCGGATGCCGATCATGCGCGCCTGGGCGATCAGCACCACATAGGGCACGGCAAGCAGGATATGGCCGAGCACCAGCAGAAGCATGGTCCTCGGCTGGTCGACCGCCTTGATCAGCACCAGCAGGCCGACGCCGAGGATGGTTTCGGGCACCAGCGCCGGCAGGATCACCAGCGTGCTCAGCGCCTGCTTGCCGCGAAAATCGAAGCGCACCAAGGCAAACGCCGTGGTGACGCCGATGGCGGTGGTGACGATCGCCGTGACCAATGCGATCCACAAGGACGTGCGAAAGGCGGCCAGCACCGCCTCGTTGGCCATCAGCTTGCCGTACCATTGCAGGCTGAAGCCGGTCATCGGGAAGCCGCCGAACATCGAGGCGTTGAACGACAGGATCACCGTCGCCACGATCGGCGCGAACATGAAGATGTAGACGCAGACCGTGACGAAGCCGGTCAGCCGCCAGGCCCATCTGCCTTCCTGCTTGCGCCGTGTTCCTCTCATCCGCCAAGCCCCGTCATGCGCCAAGTCCTTTGACGATCTGCGACATGCCCATGTAGCGCGTGTAGACGGCGGCGAAGAAGCCGAGCACGACGAACAGCACGATCGAAAGCGTGGCGCCCATCGGCCAGTTCAGCTCGCCCATGATGGTGTCGTAGATCAGGTTGCCGAACAGCGCGTCGCGGCCCGAGCCGAGAAGCTGCGGCGTCACATAGCTGCCGGCGGCCAGCACGAAGCAGAGCAGCAGGCCCGCCGCCAAGCCCGGCAGCGACAGCGGCAGCGTGACCTCTCGGAACGCCTGCGCGCTCGTGCAGCCCATTGAGCGGGCCGCCGAAATCAACGTGCGATCAATGCTCTCCAGGCTGACATAGACGTTGAGGATCATGTAGGGCAGCAGGAAGTGCAGCATGCCCAGGATGACCGCGCCCTCGTTATAGAGCATCGGCAACGGCTCGTTGATGATGCCCATTTTGAGCAGCGCGACATTGATGACGCCCTGTTCGCCTAGGATGTTGATCCAGGAGAAGGTGCGGATGGTGAAGCTGATCCAGAACGGCACGATCAGCAAAAGCAACAGCAGCCATTTGTGCTTGAAGGTCGTGGCCCAGATGAAATAGGCGGGAAAATAGCCGAGCACGCCGCAGAGCAGCGCCGTCATGGCCCCGACCCTCAACGTCTTCAGAAGGAAGCCGTGATAGTAGCTGTCGGTGAGGAATTCGTGCCAGTTCGCGGTCGTGAACGCGCTCGTTTCCACGCCGGCGGTGACGAAGGTGAAGAAGGTGTAGGCGCCCATCACGGCGATCGGCAGCACCAGGAAGAAGATCAGCAGCAGGAGCACCGGCGCGACGAGCATCCAGGCCAGCCGTGGATCATACAATGTCCATCGTCGTTTCATGAGCACCCGGACGTCCGCGCTTTCTTTGAAGCGCTGTTTTGTTCCCGGTGCCAAGATTGGGTGATTGGAGGCGCGATGTCTACAGTCGGCGATTGAGCCAGTGGACTTCAACGCCTCGCCGGCTGCGAGAGACGTCGAAATTTGTCGGTAGACGGGGTCGCTGTGCAACCCCGTCTGCAACCTCGATCGACAAACACGTCGAGGACGGCTGGCCGGCGCGCCTCAGCCCTTCGAGATGCCGCGCGCGATCAGGCGGGCAAGGCGCTCGGAAAACGCCCTGGCGTCGGCCGGCTTGTCGCCGTCGAGCACGCGCGCCTCGTCGTAGAGAAGGTGGGCGGCGTCATCCTTGAAGGCCTGCTCGTCGTCGCCGAGGCCGGCGAGCGCCAGGACGCGCTCGTGGCGCGGGTTGATTTCGAGGATCGGTTTGGCCGTCTTGTCGAGGCGGCCGGCGGCGTTGAGCAGCCGCTCGAACTGCCGGTCCGGACCATGTTCGGGCGCGACCAGGCAGACCGCGCTTTCGGTCAGGCGGTCGGAAGGCTTCACATCCGACACGGCATCGCCAAGCGCCGCCTTGACGAAGGCGAGGAAGCCATCGACTTCGGGCGTCGCCGCCGTGTCCGGCTTCTTCGCTTCATCGAGCAGCGGGATCTCGGAAAGCTCCGCCCCGCCCTGCGTCACCGACTTGAACGGCTTACCGTCGAACTCCGGCGCCATCGACGTCCAGAAACTGTCGACCGGATCGGTGAGCAGCAGCACCTCGATGCCGCGTGCCCTAAAACCTTCGAGCTGCGGCGAGGCTTCGAGCCGCGCGCGGTCGTCGCCGGCCATGAAGAAGATCGCCTTCTGGCCTTCCTTCATCGCCGAGGCATAGTCGGCAAGGCCGCGCCAGCCTTCGCCAGAGATGGTCGAACGGAAGCGGGCGAGCTTCAAGAGCTGCTCGCGCCGCTCATGGTCCTCGTAGAGCCCTTCCTTGAGGACGACGCCGAAATTCTCCCAGATTTTGGCATAAGCCTCGGCCTCGTTCTCCGCCAGCTTGGCGAGATCGCCGAGCACGCGGTTGGTCAGGCCCTTGCGGATCGCGGCCAGCAGCGGGCTTTCCTGGATCATCTCGCGTGAGACGTTGAGCGGCAGGTCGGCGGAATCGACCAGCCCGCGCATGAAGCGCAGGTAGCGCGGCAACAAGTCGGCCTCGTCGCTGATGAAGACACGGCGCACATAGAGTTTCATGCGGCCCTTGCGGTCCTGGTCGAAGAGATCGAAGGGACGCGAGCCGGGCACGAAGGCGAGCACGCTGTATTCCTGCCGGCCTTCGGCGCGGAAATGGATGGTGGCGGCCGGCTCATCATACTGGCCGGAGAGGCCACGGTAGAAATCGGTGTATTCCTCGGGCTTGATCTCGCTCTTCGGCCTGACCCAAAGCGCCGTGCCATCGGCAATATCGCGCGCCTCGGCGCCGGGTTTCTCGATGAGCGTGATCGGCACCGGCACGTGGCCCGACTGCGATTTGGCCAGTTGCTCGAGCCGGTAGGATCCGGTGTAGGACACGGCATCGTCCATCAGATGCAGCACGACGCGGGTGCCGCGTTTGGGTGCCGCTTCGAGCGGGGCGGGCGCGATCTCGTAGGAACCCTTGCCGTCGGACGACCAGCGCCAGGCCTCGTCGCTCCCCGCCAGGCGGCTGATGACGTCGACGCGGATCGCCACCATGAAGGCGGAGTAGAAGCCGACGCCGAACTGGCCGATGAGCTGCGTGTCTTCGCTGGCATTGCCGGCGCCGACGCGCTCGATGAAGGCGCGCGTGCCCGAGCGCGCGATCGTCCCCAGCGCCTCCGTCATGTCGTCGCGGCTCATGCCGATGCCGTTGTCCTCGACGGTAATCAGCTTGCTGTCGGCGTCGGCCGATATCGAGATGCGGGGTTTCGGATCGTCGGCCAGCAATTCGGGATGACTGACGGCCTCGAAGCGCAGCTTTTCGCAGGCGTCGGCGGCGTTGGAAATCAGTTCACGAAGGAAGACGTCCTTATCGGAATAGACCGAGTGCACCATCATGTGCAGCAGCCGCGAAACATCCGCCTCGAACGCCTTGGTTTCCGTCGCTTTTGTGTCTGTCGTCATTGCCGAGTTTCCCACGCTGTTCATCCGCCCGCCGCGCCGTGGCGCGTTCAGGACGTCCTTTCAACCATTTTCAACCGTGCTGGCAACCGCGTTCAGCAAGGCCAGCGCGCCGACAATATCGTCATGGGGTGCGCAGGCCGCAAGGGGGCGGAAACGGCGCTGACAGCGAAATAGCCGATCTTCCCCCGTGGGGGAGATTGACAGCTTCCGCGCCCTACTTGCCCGCCATGTGGTCGGCAAGCGTCTGCGCCTGGGCAAGCAGTGCGGGGAAGACGGGGTTGTCGGGCAGGTTCTTGGCCATGCAGGCGCGGAAGTCGCTGTCGCCTTTTGCCCAGGCGGCGTCGGCGGCATCGGATGTATTGTCGTCGCCGTCGCCGGTGGCTTGCTTGACCAGTTTCTGCGCGGCGGCGTCGGCGGCGGTCCAGACCGCGTCGCAGGCCGCGATCTTCGGGACGGGGGGCGTCGCGGGCGCCTCGGCGATCATGACGCTGTTGCCCCTAACGAGCGTGACGACGAGCTCCTGGTCGTAGTTCGGCCCGACATCCTGTGCCCAGCCGCCGAGGCGGGCAATCGCCATGTCGGCGCCATCGGGCGTCTTCAGGGTGAAGTCGAGCGTGCCGGTGAAAGCGGCGTCGCTGCCGATGGCCTGGGTGTAGAAGGCATCGAGCTTCAACGCCGCGTCGAAGCTGGTGGGCAGTTTGAGATCGGCGTCCGTCTCGGCGGCGCGCGATTGGAGCCAGCGCTCGACTAGCCCGCGCGTCGATACCACGATGCTGGGGCCGTCCTCGGTGCCGTGGCGCAGCCCGTCCAGCATGCCAAAGCCGACATCGGAGGAACTGAGGCTTTCGATATTGATCGTGCCGGCCGCCGGAAAACCCTTGACCGTGAAAGGCCCGAGAAGTGCCGAAAGGCGCTGCTCGAGATCGGCGCGGGCCTTTTCACTGGCAGCATCGAGTGTCTCGACGGGAGCGTTCGCGCTTTCCATCGCCGCGATGGCTGATACCGCCTTGTCGCGCGCGGCGATGTAGTCTTCCTCCGGCGAAGCGGCATAGGCCGCACCGGCTGCCAGCGCGAACACCAAAGTCCAGACCAGACGCATCGTGGAACCTCCGTTTTTACAAGCTCTTCGCGTGGCTTGGTGGCGATAGTGCGGCGGTGAGGCCTGGCGAGGCGTTGCAGATATCGGAGTACCAGGACAGCCTTCGCACGGTGGGAGGCCGTCATATGGAGAAGGACAATGAAACCTTCCGATTTCCACGCCGTTATGGCCGTTGTGGCAGACATCAAACCCAAACCGAAGCCGGCCGGCGGCGCCAAGCCAAACGGTGCCAGCAAGCCCCGCCGGGAGAAGGCACCCGATGTCGAGGCCGCCTCCGAGGTCGTGGGCGAGGCCGCACCGCCGCCAGCGGCGGGGGAACCCGATCCGCAACTGAGCCCCGAACAGGCCGAGCAGGCGCGCAAGAAATATCTGCTGAAGCGTTTCTGGATCAGCGCGCGCGGTTATTGGAACCGGCGCGGCGACAAGCTCGCCTGGCCATTCACGATCGGACTCCTGATTATGATCTGCGTCAATGTCGGCTTCCAGTACGGGATCAATGTGTGGAACCGCTCGATCTTCGACGCCATCGAACAGCGCAATGCACCGACCGTCTATTTCCTGAGCGCCGTGTTCGTGCCGCTGGTGCTTGGAAGCGCCAGCCTCGTCGTCGCGCAGGTCTATCTGCGCATGACCATCCAGCGCCGCTGGCGCTCCTGGCTCACCACATCGGTCATCGGCCGCTGGCTCACCAATGGCCGCTACTACCAGCTCAATCTCGTCAGCGGCGATCACCAGAACCCGGAGGCCCGCATCGCCGACGATCTGCGGATCGCCACCGAATCGCCCGTCGATTTCGTCTCCGGCGTGCTCAACGCTTTCCTGGCGGCCTCGACCTTCATCGTCGTGCTGTGGACGATCGGCGGCGCGCTGACGCTGCCGATCGGCGGGGCCAACATCACCATTCCAGGCTTCCTCGTCGTCACCGCGGTCATCTATGCGGCCATCACCTCCACCTCGATGGTGGTCATCGGCCGGCATTTCGTCGAACTCTCCGAGCAGAAGAACCAGGCGGAAGCGGAATTTCGCTACACGCTGATGCGTGTGCACGAAAATGGCGAGAGCATCGCCTTGCTCGGCGGCGAGCAGGAGGAACGCAGCGGCATCGACAGGACCTTCGCCGGCGTGCTGAAGCGGTGGGCGATGCTTGCGGGCCAGCACATGCGCACGGCGCTGGTCTCGCAGGGATCGAGCCTGTTCGCGCCCGTGGTGCCGGTGCTTTTGTGCGCGCCAAAATTCCTTGAGGGCTCGATGTCGCTCGGGCAGGTCATGCAGGCGGCATCGGCCTTTGCCATCGTGCAGGGCGCGTTCGGATGGCTGGTGGACAACTACCCGCGTCTCGCCGACTGGAACGCCTCGGCACGGCGCATCGCCTCGCTGATGATGTCGCTCGACGGGCTCGAGCGCGCGGAAGAGAGCGACGCGCTCGGGCGCATCACTCGCGGCCAGACCAAGGACGATACGATGCTCAGCCTCAACAATCTCTCCGTGTCGCTCGATGACGGCACCGCCGTGGTCAAGGAAACCGAGGTCGTGATCCAACCGGGCGAGCGGCTGCTGGTGGCCGGCGAATCCGGTACGGGCAAGAGCACGCTGGTGCGGGCGATAGCGGGGCTGTGGCCGTGGGGTGGCGGCAGCGTCGATTTCCACCCCGGCAAGCGCTTGTTCATGCTGCCGCAGCGCCCCTACATTCCTTCGGGCACGCTGCGCCGGGCGGCCGCCTATCCAGGTGCCGCCGACGACTGGACGGTTCCACAGATCAGGGCCGCCCTCGACAAGGTGGGGCTCGCTTATCTCGGCGACCGGATCGACGAAGAGGCGCCATGGGACCAGACCCTGTCGGGCGGCGAGAAGCAGCGGCTGGCCTTCGCGCGGCTCCTCCTGCACGCGCCCGACATCATCGTGCTGGATGAGGCAACGGCGGCACTCGACGAGAAGAGCCAGGACAGGATGATGGAGACCATCATCCAGGAATTGCCCAATGTGACCATCTTGAGCGTGGCGCACCGGGCCGAACTGGAGGCGTTCCACAGCCGCAAGATCACGCTCGAGCGGCGCAAGGGCGGCGCCAAGCTCGTCAGCGATATCGATCTTGTCCCGCGTCGGCGCAGGGGCTTGCTCGGCCGCGCCTTGTGGGGTTCCGGTGGGCGGGCCGAAAAGCGCGGCGCCGCCCGTAAAAAGACTTGATGGTCGTCAGGCGAGTTGGGCTTCCGCCGGGATGGGGCCGGCGCGCCCTTCCATCAGGCGCGCAATTCCTCCCTGTGCGCCTCCGCGAGGTCGGCCATGCTGTCGAAGCGGAAGTCCACCTTCGGCATGTCGCCGGGATGCATCGTGGCCCCAAAACCCTGATCGGCGTGCCGGCGGTGGATCCAGCACGATGCCAGGCCCAGCCGGTTGGCGACGGTGTGATCGTGGAACAGGCTTTCGGCCGTGTGCAGGACCTCCTTGTCGCCAATCCCGAGCGTCGCAAGCTTTTCAAGCATATAGTCGAAATTCCGGGGCGACGGCTTGTAGGAGCCAATGTCCTCCGCCGTGTAGATCGCATCGAAATCGACGCCGAGCTTCCTGTTGCTGAAGGAGAAGCTCGTATTGTCGACATTGGAGAGGATGATCAGCCTGTAGTGCTTCTTGAGGTATTGCAGGGCGGCGGCGGTGTCGGCAAAGGCCGGCCAATCCTTCACGCTTTGGCCATAGGCGATGCATTCCTCCGGCGTGGCCACGACGCCCCATTCCTCGGCGAGCCGTTTGTAGACGACAGCGAGAAGATCGCAGTAGCGTTTTTGCGGCGTCCAGTTCTGCTGGCTGGATTCATGCCTTGCATGCGCCTGCAGGATCTCGTCGCGGCCGAGGCCGCGGCCAACCCGTCCGGTCAGCGGCTTCAGGGCTTCGATCATGCCGGATTCCCAATCTATGAGGGTGCCGTAGCAGTCGAAGGTCAGGGCCTTGAAATCAGTCAGCTTCATGGGGTTCACTCCCTTGGGGTCCACGGTTGGTTTGGTGCGGGATCACGACAAATCGGCCGGTTGCCCGATCGGGCCTAGACTTGTCTCGCCCTTGGATACCGTGCCGCGCGGCGACGTCAGCCAGACGCCGAACAGCGTCACCGCAAGGCCGAGGAACATCGCCGCCGAAAGCGGCTCGCCGAAGAGCAGCCAGGCCCAGAGCATCGTCACCGGCGGGCTGAGATAGATCACGCTGCTGACCTGCGCGGCGCTGTGGAGGCGCAGGCTCACATAGTAGACGCCGTAGCAGAAGAAGGTCGAAAACAGCACCAGCCAGGCGATGCCGAACCCGAACCGGCCATCAAGCGGCGGCATCAGCCCGCCATTCCAGCCGGCGCAGGCGGCAAAAAGCATCGCCGCCGTCATGCATTGGATGCACAGGCTCTGGTGGATTGGCATGTCGATCGTCCCCATCCGTTTCTGCAGCACGGTCACCAGGGCGAAGACCATCATGGACGCGATGGTCACCATATATGCCCAGGCCGGCGCTGTCCCGAGACTGAGGCTGTTGAGCGAGACGATCAGCACACCCAGCGCCCCGAGCGCCGTTCCGGTCCATTGCCTCGATGTCAGCCGGTGGCCCAGGATGGGCTGCGACAGTGCCGCGATGGCGAGGGGGACGAGGTCGGAGATCAGCGCGACAAGGCCGGTCGGTACGCGCTGGCCGATGGCAAGCGCGAAGCCGCCGAGATAGAGGAACATCATCGCCACGCCGAACGCCATCTGCCGCATCAGGGCGCGTGCGCCGATGCGCGGCCCGACCATGAGCGCGAAGGGCAGAAGGATCAGTCCCGACATCAAGGTCCGCCAGAACAGCACCAGCATGACACCGGCACTCTCGCTGGCGTAGCGGATGCCGACGAAGCCGGAACTCCAGCTTACGACCAGCGCGGCCGCCATGAGCGGCCAGGCCAGGCGATGGGGCTGATGTTTCGGGAGCGTCATGCGGTCATTCGTTGAATGGGTGCGGGGTTGAATGCGTGCCGGGGCGGACTTATGGCGGTGCGCACGCATCTGCACATGACAAATTTCGATGCATCCATGAAATTGCCACTAAATCTGGCATTTCAATTTGCCTGCGAACAGGTTCTGCGCGAGGATTTGGGAGCGCCGCTTTCGTTTCAAACGAGGATTGTCATGGCTGGAGTGATGAGCCGCCGCCTGGATGTCGATGCCTTGCGGGCGATGGTGGCGATCGAGAAACATGGCGGCGTCACCCGCGCGGCCGAGGTGCTGGGCCTGTCGCAGTCGGCCGTCAGCCACAAGATCAGGCGGCTGGAAGCGAGCCTCGACTGCGAAATCCTCAGCCGCAAGGCCAATGCGCCGATGTTCACTAGTTCAGGGCAGGATCTGCTGGGCTATGCCAGGCGCATCCTGGGCATCCATGACGAGGCGATCCTGAGCCTGTCGAAAAGCACGCTGCAAGGAAAGATCGCGTTGGGGATGACCGAGGATACGACCTGCACGGACCTGTCGCGCATTCTTGGCCGGTTTCGCCGGCTCTACCCTGAGGTGAGCGTGCGCACGCAAGTGCGCATGAGCCTGGCCTTGCAGAAGCTGCTGGGCGAGGGGGCACTCGATGCGGCCATCATCCAGGTGTTCCAGCACGAGGTCCGGCCCACCGACATCCTGCTCTTCCGCGAGAGCCTGCATTGGGTGAAGTCGCCCGAGCTGATCCTGTCGAAAGGGGATCCGGTCCCGTTCCTGTCCTTCGACGACAACTGCTTCTATCGCCGCTGGGGCCTCGATCTCGGTCAGGACGAGGGAACGGTGTTCGAGATCGTGTTCGAATGTTCGAGCGCGGCCGGCATCATCGCCGGCGTGACCTCCGGGCTCGGCGTCGCGCTGCTCAGCCAGCGGCACCTGCAGCCCGGCATGGAGATCGCCGACAAGCAGTTCCCCAAGCCTCCGGACCTCGCCTACGTCATCCGCCGCGCCCGCAACCCCCGCAACCCCGCGCTGGAGACGCTGGTGAAGGAGATCGAGGCCGAGGTGAGACGCCACGGGACGCTTCAGATCGCGGTGTGAGGGGATGGCGGAGAGGCGTGGGCGTTCTGGATTCAAGAAAGTCTTGCTTTTCCCTCCATGAGCCGATCGATGCTGGACGTCTGCTTTGCGCCGCATCCATGGCATGCGCGAGGTCAATCGCTGATCCGAGCCGTCGGCAAAACGGGAGCGTGGCGCCTCAACGCCTTGCCCGCGCCGCCTCAGTCAATCCGAACGCAACAGTCCGCTTCCTGCGGTGGCGGCCTTTTGAATTTCACACGGCAGCGGCTGGGATGGGTTGCGGAACGCAAGGAACGAGTCAGCCGGCGTTCGCGTTATTTAAACTCGAACTAATGGAGGTAACCGTGAGAAAGCTGATATTGGCATCTGTGCTCGCGCTTGCTGCCACAGCCGCTGTGACTTCACCAACCAAGGCGCAATTTCTGTTCTCACCGTTCGGTGGTTTTTTTGGTGGTTTCGGAGGCCCGCCATTCCCCTACCGGCCCTATTACAATCCGTATTACAACCCGTATTACGGCCCATACTACGGCTCGTACTACCAGCCATATCGACCGTATTTCCGATACCACCACAGGTATTATCACCGGTACTATTACCCGCACCGGCATCACCACCACAGACGACATCACAGGCACTACTATCGGTAGCTACGGTTGAGCCGTTGGTCAGGTCGACGAACCCTGTCAGACGCGTTGGCAGGGAAGGAGGTCAAGCCCTCGCCATTCACCCGCTCATCATCTGGCGCGGTTCTTCGCGGACGGCTGCGATCTGTCCATGCCTTTCGATCCCTGGGCCGCTTTGACCAACCGATCCAGCACTGGGAAATCTTTCAAATCTCGATAGGGCGTCAGGTCGAGGTCGTGAGGGACGGCCTTCACCTTCTCCTCGTCGATGGGCTTCTCGTTGCTCTTCATCAGGGCCTGGTAGGCCTGCCATGAAACACGGGCTGCGCGGACGGCATCTCGCTCCGTCCGCAGCGCTATTTGGTGGGCATGCAGATAGTGAAGTCGCAATTTGTCCAAGAGCGATTTCTCGACCACTTCATGCGTGACCAAAAAGGGCGCAAGCCTTACGGCCCGGCCTTGCGACGCCATGGTGCGCGGTAAGTGGCGGTCGATATAGACGGTTCGCCCATCCTCGCTGTAACCGGCAAGATAAGGGATATCGAAATCGTGGTTCACCTCGACCCGCCGCTGCAAGGCAAGCACGACGTCTGTGAGGACTGCATTGTCCACATCCTCGGATTTGTGGCGGGCTTCGTCCTCGAGCTTCATCGGCAGCAACCTACAAGCAAACGTGCCACCCCACCAACGAGGCCCTTTCCGCATTGTTCCTTCCGATCGCAATCATGATGATGCCGCGCTCTCTGCGGTCTCGGAAGTCTCCTGTTGGGGGGCGCTCGATGCGGCCATCATCCAGGTGTTCCAGCATGAGGTCCGGCCACCGACATCCTGCTCTTCCGCGAGAGCCTGCATTGGGTGAAGTCGCCCGAGCTGATCCTGGCGAAAGGGGATCCGGTCCTGTCCTTCGACGACAACTGCTTCTATCGCCGTTGGGGCCTCGATCTCGGCCAGGACGAGGGAACGGTGTTCGAGATCGTGTTCGAATGTTCGAGGGCTTCGGCAATTTTTGGTGGCAGGCGATCTCTATCGCCCTGGCACACGCCCCGACAGATGGTGAAAGCAGCTAGCGGTTCAGAGCGAAACCGATAGACCGCCGTCGACGGCCAATACATGTCCATTGACGTAGGCGGCAGCATCTGAGGCGAGAAACACCGCGGCTCCACCGAGTTCCTCAGCCCGGGCCCAGCGGCCTGCAGGGGTCCGCGCTTCGACCCATTTGGTGAAGGCTTCGTCGTTCATTAGCGCGGTGTTGAGTTCCGTTGCGAAATACCCGGGCGCGATCGCGTTGATCGTGATGCCGTGACGGCCCATCTCAGCTGCAGTGGAGCGTGTCAATCCATGCAGGCCCGCCTTCGCGGCAACATAGGCATGAATGGTGGGACGGCCAAGGATCCCTGCAACCGATCCGGTGTTTATGATACGCCCAAACTTGTTGGGCAGCATCAAGCGCACGGCGTCGCGTATCATTCGAAAGCAGGACGAAAGATTGACGGCAATCACCCTGTCGAAATCCTCGTCCTCCCATTCCACCAACGGCCTGCGATGCTGGATGCCAGCGTTGTTGATCAGAATATCCAGACGGCCATGGCGTTCGACCATTCCTTCGAGCGATGCCTTCGAGATCGCCGCATCGGTGACATCGAACGGCAGGGCTTCGGCACCGATCCTTTCCGCCGCTGCTGACAGAGCGTGGATGTCGCGGGCATTGACGATCACCGTCGCGCCGTTCTCGGCAAGTGCCTTGGCCATGGCGAAGCCGAGGCCACGCGAAGCGCCCGTCACCAATGCGACACGGCCCTTGAGCGAGAACAATTGCGACATAGAGGTTCCTGTGGCAAGGGGCGGGAGTTTCCTCCCGCCCTTAGGCAAAAGCACTATTTGGCGACGCAGGTATCCGCTGTCTGTGGAGTACAAACGTCGAGGCCCGTGTAGGTCGGGTCAGCCGGCGGAGCCTTGCCGTCCTTCATATCCTTCAGTGCCATCATCGTCTTGTAGCCCATTTCGAACGGGCGCTGGCCAACCTGCCCGAGGGAGTATCCTTCCTTCATTTGTTCAATTTGCGTGGGCAAGGTATCGGCAACGACCAGCGCCAGTTCCTTCTTGGCGATCTTGTCCTTGTACGGTGCGACCGCAGCACGGTTGGCGTCGGGGATGAACTGCGGGAAACCACCGGTTGGGATGAACGCGTCGAGATTCGGGTTCTTCGCCATGATGTCTTCAAACTGCTGCACCGAAAGAGGAAAATCATCGTTGGTATAGAGCGGACAGCCTTCGATTTCGGTCCAGCCGTTCTGCCCGGTTAGCCGGTCCCCGGGCGAGGCGGCCGATTTGGTGCCCGAAAGCGTATCGCGAATGCCCTGCATGCGTTCATTGTGGTTGGCCGCCGCCGCGCCGCCCGATTGGATGCAGATCGTGCCCCCCTTGGGCTTGACCTGCATGGCCAGCTTGGCAAGGTTCACACCGATCTCATAATTGTGGGTGCCGATATAGGCGGCGCGAAGATCCTTGTTCTCGGGCAGGAGGTCGGAATCCCAGGTGAGCACCGGGATACCGGCTTCCTTGGCGGCCTGCAGCGCAACCGCCATCGCCGCGGCATTCGATGGCGACACGGCGATGCCGTCCACCTTCTTGGCTACGAGATCCTGCACGATCTGAACCTGCTCGTCGCCGCCGCCATGCTCGCCGGGGCCTATATACATGCACTCCACGGCGCCCTTCGATTCAGCTTCGGCTTTCTTGCAACCGTCGCGTGCCTGGTCGAAAAAGGGATTGTTCATGTTCTTCGGTACCAGGGCGAACGTATATTTCGCCTGGGCGCCGGAAACGGCGAGCACCATTGCGCCAAGCGCCACGGCCGCCGTCAGCAGATGTTTTTTCATGTCACGTTCTCCTCCTAGCTGGATGTCCCGCAGGCCTCCCGCCGGCGGGTTTCTAGCGGCCTTTCTTGGGCATCAAGACGGCCAGCGACTTGGCGAGAATGGATTTGCCGCCGGTCTGCATGCCCAGGAGAACCGCAAGAACGATGAAGGCGCCGACGAAGGCACCCTGCCAATTTGAATCGATGCCGGCCATCAGCAGAGCGTTCCTGATCACCTCCAGGAAGGCTGAACCGATGATCGCACCGAAGGCCGTGCCGGCGCCGCCCATGAGGCTGGCGCCGCCGATGACTGTCGCGGCGATCACGCGCAGCTCGTACCCCTGGCCCATGGCGTTGATGGCTGAGCCGTTGTAGCCGAGGAGCAGGAGAGAGGCGAGCGAGGCGGTGAAAGCCGAGAAGACGTAGGCCTCGAATTTGATCCAGTCGACCGGAACGCCGGTGAGCCGTGCCGCGTCTTCATTGCCGCCGATGGCGAAGAGATGCCGGGCCCAGGCAGTAAAATTGAACACGAAGCCGACGATCAGGGCCAGAACCACCATGGTCCAGAATTGCGATGACAGTTCTGGTATCCAGTGCGGTGCCCAGTGCTCGGGCCCATGCAGCGGCCATCTCCACTGACCGATCGCTTTCACGATTGGAGCATCGGGCCCGAATTGGTAGAGCATTTGGTTGGCCGAAAATACAACCGCGAGCGAGCGCGCCGCGGACAGCATGCCGAGGGTGACCACGAAGGATGGCATTCCGACATAAGCGACGAAGAAACCATTGACCGCGCCGCAAGCCATACCGGCGAAAAGGCCGATGGCGAAGGCCACGTACCAGGGATAGTGCCAGGTCAGAAACAGGCCGGCGACAATGACCACGAGGCCCATGATCGAGCCGACCGACAGATCGATGCCACCAGTAATGATCACCACCGTCATGCCGAGCGCCATGATGCCGAAAGGTGCGAAGTTGCGCGTGACGTTGGCGGCGTTTTCGGAAGTCCCGAAGCTCGGTTCCATGGCAGTCATCCAGGTGACGAGTGCAATGAGCGCGATCGTCACCCAGAAGGGCTGACTTGACATCACACTTTGGAGCGCGGTCTTTTCCTTGGTCGGGACGAACTCAGACATGCCCGGTCGGCTGATTTCCCGGGCGGACTCCCTGACACTAACTGACTCCCGAGCACTATTCGCCACGGATGGCCCCCGTTATTAGTCCAGTGATTTCCTCGGGTGATGTGTCGCCGGCATCCTTGTCGGCAACCTTCGAACCCCGCCTGAGCACAATGATACGATCTGAGACAGCGAAAACGTCAGGCATGCGATGGCTGATCAACATGACGCCAACCCCTTGCGCTTTGAGGCGTCGGATCAATTCAAGCACTTCCGCCACCTGACGCACCGAAATAGCGGCGGTCGGTTCGTCCATCAGCACCAGCTTGGCGTTTGAAAGCCGTGTCCGCGCGATGGCTACCGCCTGACGCTGCCCACCCGACATCCTCCTGACGAGGTCGCTCGGCCGGGTTTCCGATTTCAGTTCCTTGAACAGCGATGCCGAACGCTCGATCATCGCCTGTTTATCGAGCACCTTGATTGGCCAGAAGCCCTTCTTCATCTCGCGGCCAAGAAAGACGTTCTGCGCGGCCGTCAAATTGTCGGCGAGCGCGAGATCCTGATAGACGACTTCGATACCTTTGGCCCGCGCTTGGACGGGTTTATGGAAGTGACAAACCTCGCCGTCCACGACAATTTCGCCGTCGTTCGGCGGAAAATTCCCGGCCACCGTTTTGACTATCGTCGACTTGCCGGCACCGTTGTCCCCCATCAGCCCCACGACTTCGCCTCGCTCCACTTGGAAGCTAACGTCCGTCAGGGCCTGGATGGCCCCAAAATTCTTGGAGACGTGGCGAACCTCAAGTACCGGCATCGCGGTCCTCTCCGGACAACATTGCCAATTGTCCCGGCCATATGCAGGACAGCTAATCAGCGAAACGCTTTCAACACAATGATTTATTGGATCAGGATTTCCGGCGATCACCTTAACTGAGACGGCGGGAGAGGTTCGGTCTGGCGGATTGATTTCAGCCCATGGGTGGTGCGGAAATCGATGTCGCCTTCAGCCACCGCATCGCCCGCACCGAGGATGGTGGCGATTTGCGGAGGGTTCGCGACCTCGTCGAGCTTGCCGCGATTGGCGGGATTGGTCACCACCAGCTTTGCGCCGCTGTAGCCCAGGCGATGCTCGATCGCCTTCGGGCCGAAGGCGGTGAACAGCGGCTGGTAGACGGCGCTCGATGCGCCAGGCGCCGAGGATCAGCGCCACCAGTTCGGGAATGCGCGGCAGCATGCCAGCCACGACATCGCCGGGGCCGACGCCCAGCCCCTTCAGCAGAGTGCCGACACGGCCGGACATGTCGGCGAGATCGTCGAAGCTGAATTCGCTGAGCTCGCCGCCGGCCGAGACAGCGCGCAGCGCCAGCGGTTTCCACCGGTGTGCCGGCCGCAGCATTCGACATAGGCGTTGATGCCGGTCGCGGGGTCGGCCCGCAATCTGGCGATCTCATCCTCGATACGAAAGCCCGCAACGGCATCGTCATAGCGCGGCAAGCCGGTCTTTGTCGCGGTCATGAAAATCCTCCCTGACGGCGCTCCATGTCCCATGGCGCGCCGTCGCGGCGACATTGACATCAGACGGCGCCAATGGGCAACGATGGGTGCCTGCTTTGTGTTGACGCAATTCCGGACGGAAAACCGCTACACACTTTTCCTGGAATTGCTCTTACAAGTTCGCCTCGGCGAAGATGCGTGCCGCCCAGTCGAGGAAGACGCGCAGGCGCGGCGAGAGCTGCCGGTTCTGCGGGTAGAGCGCCGACAACGGCGTGGGCGAAGGCGGGTACTCGGCCAGCACTTCGACCAGCGTGCCGTCGGCGAGGTCCTTCTCGAAGCGATAGCGCGGCGCCTGGATGAGGCCGAGGCCAAGCCGGGCGAGGTCGGCGGCGGTGTCGGAATTGTTGGCGGCGACGCGGCCGGGCAGCCTGACTTCGCGCGTCTTGCCGCCGACGGTGAATTCGAAGGGCAGCACTTCGCCGGTGCGCGAGGAGACGAAGCCGACCGCCTGATGGCCATCCAGCGCATCGGGGGAGGCGGGCGTGCCGTGGCGAGAGAGATAGGCGGGGCTGGCGCAGGTCATCTCGCGGATCATGCCAAGGCGCCGCATGATCATGCCGCTGTCGGGCGGTTCGCCGACGCGGATGACGCAGTCGACACCCTCGCGCACGAGGTCGACCAGCCGGTCGCTCTGGCCGATCTGCAGGTCGATGCGGGGAAAGCGGCTTAAAAAATCTGGCAGGCGCGGCAACAGGAAGGTGCGGGTGAGCAGCGTGCTGGCGTCGATGCGCAGCAGGCCGAACGGCTCGGCGTCGCGGAAGGCGGCCTCGGCATCCTCGATCTCGGCCAGGATCGACAGGCAGCGCCGGTAATAGGCATCGCCGTCCTGCGTGGCGTTCACCTGGCGCGTCGTGCGCTCCAGCAGCCGGGCGCCAAGGTGCTCTTCCAGCCGCCGGACCGCTTCCGTCGCGGTCGAGCGCGGCAGGCCGAGATCGGCCGCGGCAGCGGTGAAGCTGCGCCGTTCCAGCACGCGAACGAAGAGCCGCATTGTGTCGAGCCGATCCATGGGCCTTTGTTCGCAGTTTCCGAATAGTGATGTCAAGAGATGGTTGATTATCCGGAAGTTGGCCTCGCCTATATCCGTCTCACCAACAGAAGGAGAGACTTCCATGACATCTGGCCAAACAAGTACGGGACAAACCAGGGCGGCGATCGTGACCGGCGCCTCCAAGGGCATCGGCGCGGCGATCGCGCAGCGGCTCGCCCGCGACGGTATCGCCGTCGTCGTCAACTATGCGCGGGGACAAGCGGAGGCCGAGGCGCTGGTG
>NZ_JAPYKP010000068.1:0-30487 GCF_037179725.1 Mesorhizobium sp. Cs1321R2N1
GATCTTCCAGGCGCCGCCCGCACAGCCGCAGCCGATGGTGCAGCCGGTCGTCCAGCAGATGATGCAACCGGCTCCGCAGCCGCGCGAAATGCTGCGTGAGGTTCAGCAGCCGGTCGCGATGGCGCCGCAGCGCATGCCGCGCGTCGAGGACTTTCCGCCGGTCGTGAAGGCCGAGGTCGACGCCAAGAGCCGTCCGGTGGACCATGAGAACAGCGGCCCGATGGGTCTCCTGAAGCGTCTGACCAATGGCCTGACCCGTCGCGAAGAGGAACCTGCACGGCTGCAGCCGGCGCAACCGCGCGAGCCCAAACTGCGCCAGGCCGCACCGGAAGTGCGCCGCCTCGCCAGCCAGGACGCGCAGCTCTACGCGCCGCGCCGCGGCCAACTGGACGATCAGGGCCGCCTGACGCCGCAGACCAGGGCGACTCAGGACGACGATCAGTTGGAGATTCCGGCGTTCCTGCGCCGCCAGGCCAACTGAGCCGTTAACGGACTGTAACAACTGTTAACAGGCAGGCAAGGAATTGCTTGCCTGTTAACGTCTAAAATGCTGTATAATCAATTGGTTATGGTGCCGTACATGTTCCAGTTCGCGGTTACAAAGAGTAAGAAACCGTGATTTGGAGTCTCCTTGCCGGGACATTATCTTCGCTGCCTACCATAGTCGGTATGCCGGGATTTCGGGGGAAGTAGCCCTGCCTGCCGATTTAACAAGAGCCGCGCCCTCGGGCTGGAGAAGCGGAGCTAGGCATTACGGGCTCATGGGGATTGTCTTGCACGACCACCAGACGACAGTGAAGACGCGCGCGTCGCTTACAGGCACCGGCGTTCACAGCGGCAAAGAAGTTTCCATCAGTTTCCTGCCCGCGGATGCCGATACCGGCATCGTGTTCCAGCTCCTTAATGGCGACGGGCAGGGCCGCGAATTCCGAGCCCTGTTTTCCGAGATCGGCGCCACCGACCTTTGCACAATGCTCGGCGATCCCTCTGGCGAGCACATCGCCACGGTCGAGCACATCATGGCGGCCCTGTTCGGGCTCGGCATCGACAATGTCGTCATCGAGATCGACGGCCACGAGGTCCCAATCCTTGATGGCAGCGCCATGGCCTTCGTCGAAGCCATCGACCAGGCCGGCATCGAGGTGTTGGCCGTTAAGCGGCGCTATATCAGGGTGGTCAAGCCGGTCCGCATCGAGAACGGCGCCTCCTGGGCGGAGTTCAGGCCCTATGACGGTACCCGTTTCGAGGTCGAGATCGATTTCGAAAGCCCGGCGATCGGCCGTCAGCTCTTCGCATCGGACATCAACGCCGATATTTTCCGCCGCGACATCGCGCGGGCCCGCACCTTCGGCTTCATGAAGGACGTCGAGCGGCTGTGGGCCGCCGGTTATGCGCTGGGATCCTCGCTGGAAAATTCCGTGGTGATAGGTGATGACAACCGCGTCATCAATATGGGCGGCCTGCGCTATCCCAACGAATTCGTGCGCCACAAGACGCTCGACGCCATGGGCGACCTGGCGCTGGCCGGTGCGCGCTTCATCGGCTGTTTCCGCTCCTATCGCGGCGGTCACAGGCTGAACGCCGCCGCGCTGCGGCGCCTGCTGTCGGACCGCACGGCCTTCGAGATCGTCGAGACGACACGCCGCGAGCGTGGCCGGGCCGCCGAGATGAACGCCGTCAACGCGCCTCTCTATGCGCCCTGGATGATCTGATTTTCTTAATCTTTTTCGGATTCCATGGCGGTATGGTGTTGCAAGAATGCATCATCCATCAGTGAAATTGCATAGATTTTCATGCCACGGTCCGCCGCCACAAAAATGTGCGATTGGCTGGACATAGCGTTGCCGGGCAAGGCGGTTATGGTTTATGGCTGCTGCCGTCTATTAGTGCATGTCGCTCAAAAGTGGGGATCAGTTTTGGGACAACAGCATGCAAGAGGCATTGAAATAACGCCGAAAGGGCGCAATCCAATCATGTTCTTCAAGCGAGTCGGTCAATCGAAAGCGCCGCAGCGGTCTGTTTTTCTGGCGCTTTCGGTGGTTGTTCCATCGCTCTTTCTGTCGGCCTGCATGTCGTCGGAGAAAGATATCGACCTGTCGACCTATGTCGACCAGACCGAGCCGGCCGACGTTCTCTACAATCAGGGCCTCGCCAACATGAATGCGGGACGCCTGGACGAGGCGAGCAAGAAATTCGACGCCGTCGACCGCCAGCATCCCTATTCGGAGTGGGCGCGCAAATCGATGGTGATGGGCGCGTTCGCCGACTATCGAAAGGGCAGCTACGACGACGCGATCCAGTCGGCAAAGCGGTACCTGGCTCTTTATCCGTCCACGGATGACGCCGCCTACGCCCAGTACATCATTGGTCTCAGCTACTATCGCCAAATCAAGGACGTGACGCAGGACCAGAAGGAAGCACGCCAGACCCTGCAGACCATGCAAGACCTGGTGACGCGCTGGCCGACGTCGGAATATGTTGACGACGCCAAGGAAAAGATCCGCTTCGCCAACGACCAGCTCGCCGGCAAGGAAATGCAGATCGGGCGCTATTATCTGGAGCGCCGGGAGTACATCGCCGCCGTCAAGCGCTTCCGCACAGTGGTCGAAAACTATTCCAATACCCGCCATGTCGAGGAAGCGCTCGCGCGCCTGACCGAAAGCTATTACGCGATGGGATTGACCTCGGAGGCCCAGACGGCCGCCGCGGTGCTCGGTACCAACTATCCCGACAGCTCGTGGTACAAGGATTCCTACAAGCTGCTGCAGAGTAACGGGCTGGCACCGCGCGAGAATGCCGGATCGTGGATATCCAAGGCCGGGAAGCTGATTACCGGCGCCTGACCTCCGAGCGAAGCGCGCAGCGCGCTTTTTCGGATTGATCCGAAGCTCAAACAAAAAGATAGTGCGGCGCTGCGACTCCAACTGTCGGTGCCGCTTTAATCTTTCTGTTTTCGTGCCTGTCGTTATCCCGAAACCGGGTCCACTTTTTGGGCGGCATGCAATAGGTCCGGTTTCTCATGCTTTCCAGACTGTCGATCCGAGATATCGTACTGATCGAAAAGCTGGACATCGACTTCCAGCCGGGTCTTTCCGTGCTGACCGGCGAAACCGGCGCCGGCAAATCCATCCTGCTCGACGCCCTGTCGCTGGCGCTCGGCGCGCGCGGCGATGCCTCGCTGGTGCGCCATGGCGCATCGCAGGGTCAGGTCATCGCCGTGTTCGATGTTCCGCGCAACCATCCGGTGCGCGCGCTCCTTGCCGAGAACGCCATCGAGGACGATGGCGACGTCATCCTGCGCCGCGTGCAGACGGCGGACGGCCGTACTCGTGTGTTCGTCAACGACCAGCCGTCCAGTGTGACGCTGATGCGCGATGTCGGCCGCGCGCTGGTCGAGATCCACGGCCAGCATGATGAACGCGCTTTGGTCGATCCCGGCGCACACTGCGATGTGCTCGATGCTTTCAGCGGCCATCTGGGTGCCGTCCGCTCGACCGGCGAGGCATGGCGGCACTGGCGCGCCTGCGAGCAGGAGCTGACGCGCCATCGCGCCAAGGTGGTGGCCGCCGCGCGCGAGGCCGATTATCTGCGCGCCGCGGTTGCCGAACTGACCAAGCTCGATCCGCAGCCCGGCGAGGAAACCGAACTTGCGGAGCTGCGCGCCCACATGATGCGTGCCGAGAAGATCGCTTCCGAAATCCACGACGCGCAGGATGTGCTGTCGGGTCCGTCCTCGCCCTTGCCGCAACTGGCCAGCCTGCTGAGGCGGTTGCAGCGCAAGGCGACGGAGGCGCCCGGCCTGCTCGAGGACGTGGTCAAGTCGCTGGATGAAGCGATGTTGTCGCTCGATGCGGCGCAATCGGGCGTCGAGGCCGCGCTGCGGGACACCGAATATGATCCGCAACGGCTGGAGAAAGCCGAAGAGCGGCTGTTCTCGCTGCGCGCGGCGTCGCGCAAGCACAGCGTCGCCGTCGACGATCTGGCGCAGCTGCGCGACACGATGGTTGCCGACCTAGCCGATCTCGATGCCGGCGAGGAGCGCCTGCACGGCTTGGAAAGGCAGGCGGCGGCCGCGCGCGAAACCTACGACATCGCCGCCGCACAGCTGTCCTCGCTCCGCCATGCCGCGGCGGTCGGTCTGACCAAGGCTGTGATGGCCGAACTGCCGGCGCTGAAGCTCGAACGCGCGGCCTTCATCGTCGAGATGAAGAGCGAGGCCGAGACGCGCATGGAGGAGGGCATCGACCAGATTGAGTTCTGGGTGCGCACCAATCCCGGCACGCGGCCCGGGCCGATGATGAAGGTCGCGTCCGGCGGTGAGCTGTCACGCTTCCTGCTCGCGCTGAAAGTGGCACTGGCCGATCGTGGTTCGGCGCCGACCCTGGTTTTCGATGAAATCGACACCGGCGTGGGCGGCGCGGTGGCCGACGCCATCGGCCAGCGGCTGGCGCGGCTGTCGAAGCGCGTCCAGGTGCTTTCCGTCACCCACGCGCCGCAAGTTGCGGCGCGCGCGGCGACACATTTCCTGATCTCCAAATCGGGCAGCACCGACCGGGTCGCGACAGGGATTGCCGAGATGGACAGGACGGCGCGGCAGGAGGAGATCGCCCGCATGCTGGCCGGTGCCACGATCACCGACGAGGCGCGCGCCGCCGCCGAGCGGCTGCTGCGCGAGAATACAAACGCGGCGTGAGACTATCCGGCGTCATGGGGCGAGTCAGGATATGGCTCCATCCTGCTGTTCAGGAATGATCTTTTCCGAAAACCGGTTCCCACTTTTCCGGATCATGCTCTATGGTGACGCGCCACCGTTCAGGGACAAAAAGCATGGCCGAAAAACCTGTCGATTCGCTCAGCGAAAGCGAGGCTGAAGCCGAACTCCAGCGCCTTGCCGAGGAGATCGCCGGTCACGACCGGCGCTACCATGCCGAGGACGCGCCTGTTATAACGGACGCGGAGTATGATGCTCTGCGGCGGCGTAATCTTGCCATCGAGGAGCGTTTTCCCGGGCTGGTGCGTGAGGATTCGCCCTCGCTCAGGGTGGGTGCCGCACCGGCGGAAGGCTTCACCAAGGTGCGCCACGCCGTGCCGATGCTCAGCCTCGCCAAGGCCTATACCGACGCTGACGTTGCCGATTTCATCGAGCGCGGCCGGCGCTTCTTCGACCGCGACAAGGACCTCGACATCGCCTTCACCGCCGAGCCGAAGATCGACGGGCTGTCGGCGTCATTGCGTTACGAAAAAGGCGTGTTCGTGCAGGGGGCGACGCGCGGCGACGGCGCTGTCGGCGAGGACATCACCGGCAATCTCAGGACCATCGCCGACATCCCAGCAAGGCTGAAAGGTTCGGCCTGGCCCGAGATCATTGAGATACGCGGCGAGGTCTACATGACCTATGCGGAATTCGAGGCGCTCAAGGCGCGCTCGGCGGCTGTCGGTGGCCAGGATTACGTCAATCCGCGCAATACGGCGGCCGGGTCGCTGCGCCAGAAGGATCCCTCCGTCACCGCCAGCCGCAATCTCAAATTCTTTGCCTATGCGTGGGGTTATACGACGGCGGATCCGGCACCAACACAGTACGAAGCGGTGCAGAAATTCGCCGATTGGGGTTTCAAGATCAGTCCGCTGATGGTGCGGGCGAAGTCGGTCGAGGAGCTGGTCGCGCATTATCACCGGATCGAGGAGCAGCGCTCGTCGCTCGGCTATGACATAGACGGCGTCGTCTACAAAGTCGACCAGCTGGAGTTGCAGCGCCGCTGGGGCTTCGTCACCGGTGAGCCGCGCTGGGCCGTCGCGCACAAATTCCCGGCCGAACAGGCGATGACGACCGTGCAGAGGATCGACATCCAGGTCGGCCGGACCGGCACGCTGGCGCCGGTGGCGCGGCTGGCGCCGGTGACGGTCGGCGGCGTGGTGGTGGAAAACGTCACGCTGCACAATGAGGACTATATCAAGGGCCTGGACAGCACCGGCCAGCCGATCCGCGATGGCATCGACGTGCGCATCGGCGACACTGTCGTGATCCAGCGGGCAGGGGATGTCATCCCGCAGATCGTCAGTGTCGTCATCGACAAGCGTCCCCCCAATGCCGTGCCATACGAATTCCCGCACACCTGCCCGATCTGCGGTTCGCCGGCGACACGCGAGATCAACGAAAAGACCGGCAAGGAGGATTCACGGCGCCGTTGTACCGGCGAATTGATCTGCCCGGCGCAAGCAGTGGAAGGGCTGCGCCACTTCGTGTCGCGCGGCGCCCTGGATATCGAGGGGCTGGGCGCGGAGAACATCGATACTTTCTTCAATGCCGGGTTGATCAAGACCGCCGCCGATATCTTCACGCTCAGGGAGCGCCGGCCCGCCGTGACCAAGGCGCTGGCCGAGCGGCGCGAGGAGCAGGCTAGGCAGCGCGAGGCAGCGTCCGGCAAGACCCGCAAGAACGTGCGCAGCGTCGAGGACCGCAACTATGAGGGGCTCGACAAGCTGTTCGCGGCCATCGATTCACGCCGCGAGCCGGAGCTCGACCGCTTCATTTTCGCGCTCGGCATCCGCCATATCGGCGAGACGACGGCTGCCGTGTTGGCCCGGACATTTTCAACTATCGAGGAGTTGATCCGCGTCGGCAAGGAGACGGCGGCGGCGGAGGATCCGCATGCCGTCTTCCCATCGATCAACGGCATTGGCGATACGGTGATCGATGCGCTGCGCGATTTCTTCGGCAATGAGCGCAATGACGACGTGCTGGAGAAGCTGCTGGAGCAGGTCAAACCGAAGCCGTATATCGTCACCGTCTCGGCCGACAGCGAGGTCGCCGGCAAGACGATCGTCTTTACCGGCTCGCTGGAAAAGATGACGCGCTCCGAAGCCAAGGCAATGGCCGAGCGCCTCGGCGCCAAGGTGGCCGGCTCGGTTTCGGCGAAGACCGATCTGCTGGTGGCGGGACCGGGTGCGGGCTCCAAGCTCAAGCTTGCCAGCGAACTCGGCATCGAAGTCATCGACGAGGACACCTGGCTGCAGCGGGTCGGCAAGTCGTGACGGGCGAAGCGTTCAAGGGGTTCGGCTCCAAGGCAATTCCGTTCCTGAAGGCATTGGATTTCCACCAGAGTCGCGAGTGGTTCCTGGAGAATCGCGACTTGTTCGAAAAGGAATTGCGCGACCCGCTGGGCGATCTCGTCGACACGCTTACGCAGCGTTTTGCGGAAGTCGGCCTCGGTCTGCGCGGCGATCGCAAGAAGTCGCTGTTCCGCATCAACCGCGACGTGCGCTTCGCCAAGGACAAGCGACCCTATAACCGACATCTGTCGGCTATCCTGTCGCCGGACGGCACCAAGATGGAGCAGGGCGTGTTCTTCGTCCATATCGGGCTTGAGCGCTGCTTTGCCGGCGTCGCCTGGTGGCAGCCGGCGCCGGAACTGCTGACGGCCATGCGCAAGGCCATCGCGAGCCATCCCGATACGTTTCGCGCCGTGGTGGCGGCGCTGAGGAAAAATGGCCTCGAACTCGATGCCGAAGGCGGCATGAAACGCACGCCGCGCGGCTTCGAAGAGGTCGCCGACAAGGACCTCGTCGCCGCCATCCGCAACCGGCATTTCGCCGTCCGCCACGCGATCGATCCGGCTGGTATCCACGGGCCGGAGCTGGTCGAGGAACTTGTCGATTTCACCTTGCGCGCCAAGCCGCTGCTCGACTGGGGCAGGGCGATCGAGGGCAAGACCGCGAAGGACTGAGCTTCCACGCAAGCGTCGACGATCATTTCCGCTGATCGTTTGGCTCAAGCGAATTCGTGTGACACGGCAAGGCATGCCACCTAAATACCGCCACTCCCTTTGTTGTCGTGCATGTCGTTGTCCCAAAACCGCTACGCTGTTTTGGGCGACATGCATCAGGAGTGGCCGATGGCGACGGACGTGATTTCTAAGAGCGGCGGCAAAAGCGATTTCTGGCAGGGCGTGCGGCTCTCCATGCCGGTCGTGGTGGCGTCGGCGCCGTTCGCCGTGCTGTTCGGCGCGCTCGCCGTCGACAATGGCTTCTCGGTCCTCGAAGCCTTCCTGATGAGCGCGCTGGTCTATGGCGGCGCCAGCCAGATGGTCGGCATCCAGCTGTTCGGCCAGCACGTCGCGCCATGGCTGGTCGTGCTCTCGATCTTCGCCGTCAATTTCCGCCACGTGCTCTATTCCGCCGGCATCGGCCGGCGCATCGCGCACTGGCCTGTCATCCAGCAGGCTCTCGGCTATTTCATCCTCACCGACCCGCAATTCGCGGTCGCGGAGGCGCGGGCGCAGTCCGGACAAACGGTCGGCTTCGCCTGGTATCTGGGGCTTGGCCTGCCGGTCTATCTGTTCTGGATCGTCGAAAGCGGGCTCGGCGCGCTGTTTGGCAAGCTCATCCCGGACACCCATGCGCTGGGCATCGATTTCCTGCTGCCGATCTATTTCCTCGGCCTCGTGATGGGCTTTCGCAAGCGGCCGCTGTGGTTGCCTGTGGTCGTCGCCAGCGCCTGCGCCTCGATCGTCGCCTACAAGACGGTGGGTTCGCCCTGGCACGTGTCGATCGGCGCCATTGCCGGCGTGCTGCTCGCCGTCATTCTGCCGCCGCACCACAGCGGCGTGGAGGCAAGGTCATGAGCACAACATTCTGGATCATCATCGCCGGCGCGATCGCCACCTATCTCACGCGCATCGGTGGCCATCTGGTCATCTCTCGCTTCGATCGCATCCATCCGCGCGTGGAAGCCGGTCTCAACGCAGTGCCGGCTGCCGTGTTGACCACGCTGGTGGCGCCGGAACTGTTGAATGCCGGACCGGCGGAGTGGGCAGCCCTGGTCGTCACGGCGGTGGTTTCGCTGCGCGGCGGGCTGATGGCGATGTTTCTGGCCGGGGCGGTGGTGCTGATCCTGGCACGGCAGTTCGTGGGGTAGGGCGCATCGCCCTTGGCGCCTCAAAAATTCAAATCTTCGCGTCGTGCGGCAGCGGTGCTGTCGCCTTTTCCAGCCAGGCCAGCGTTTCGCCGTCGAGCATCGGACCGATCTCGGCCAGCACGCGGGCGTGGTAGGTGTCGAGCCAGTGCAGTTCGTGACGAGTCAGCAGGTCCGATCGCACCAGCCTGACGTCGATCGGGGCGAGCGTCAGCGTCTCGAAGCCGTGCATGGCGATGTCGCCGCCCTCGATCTGTTCGGCCGGCGTCACCAGGATGAGGTTCTCGATGCGGATGCCGTAGGCGCCTTCCTTGTAATAGCCGGGCTCGTTGGACAGCATCATGCCCTCGAGCAGCTTTTCGGTGCCGGTGCGGGCGATGCGCTGCGGACCCTCATGCACGGCCAGGTACGAGCCGACGCCATGACCGGTGCCATGGGCGAAGTCGCAGCCATGCTTCCACAACGCCATGCGGGCGACGGCATCGATCTCCGAGCCGCGCGTGCCGGCGGGGAAGCGCAGCGTCGAAATGCCGATCATGCCCTTCAGCACCAGCGTGAAGCGCTCGCGCATCTCCTCGGTAGGCTGGCCGATTGGTACGGTGCGGGTGATGTCAGTGGTGCCATCCTGGTATTGCGCGCCGGAATCGAGCAGGAACAGCTCACCGGCCTGCAGCCTTCGGCTGGTGGCGCGCGAGACGCGGTAATGCATGATGGCGCCGTTCGGGCCGGCGCCGGAAATGGTATCGAAGGAGACGTCGCGCAGCGGCATCTGGGTTTCCTCGCCGGTCTGCCGGCGCGTCTCTTCGAGCCTTGTGACGACCGCGATCTCGTCGAGGGAGCCGGGCTGCTGCCGGTCGAGCCAGCACAAAAGCTTGGCCACCGCCGCGCCGTCGCGGCGATGCGCGGCGCGTGAGCCGTTGATCTCGGCCTGGTTTTTGGTGGCGCGCGGAATACGAGCGGGATCGGGCGCGGCAATCACCGTGCCGCCATTGTCCTCGACCAGCATGCGCAGACGGTCGGCCGCCAGCACCGGATCGAGCGCGATTTTCGCGCCGCTTTTGGCAAGCGCCACGATCGCGGCCTCGAATTCGCCGGGCTCGTGCGGATCGGCAAGCTGGGTGAGATAGGCCGCCACCTGACGCGAGAACTTGCGTCGCTCCATGAAAAGCTGGTGCGATCCGTCGGCGGCGAGAATGGCGAAGCCGAGCGCCAGCGGCGTATGCGGGACGTCGCCGCCACGAATGTTGAAGGCCCAGGCGATAGAGGAGGGGTCGGTCAGCACCGCATGGGTGGCGCCGTCCTTGCCGATCGCCGTTGCCAGCCGCGCCAGCTTGTCCTTGGCGAGCTCGCCGGCAAAGCCGATCGGGTGCAGTTCGACCGGGGTTACGGGTGCGGCGGGCTGATCCTTCCAGATGATGTCGATCGGGTTCTTGTCTAGCGGCGCGAGCACCGCGCCGGTCTTATCGGCGGAGGCCTGCAGCGCCTTGACCTCGCCGATCGTGTGCAGCCAAGGATCGAAGCCCAGCCGCGCCCCTTTGCCGATGTTGTCCCTGAGCCAGACAGCGGGCGGATTGTCGACCAGGCTCTCGATCGAAAAGATGCCGAGGTCGACTTCGTTGCGTACCTGCAGCGTGTAGCGTCCGTCGACAAAGACGAAGGCGCGGTCGCGCAGCACGACGGCTACGCCGGCCGAGCCGCTGAAGCCGGTCAGCCATTTCAGCCGTGCAGAACGATCAGCGACGTATTCGCCCTGGTGCTCGTCGGCGCGCGGAACGATGAAGCCATCGAGGCCATTCGCGGCCAGCCACTGGCGCAGCAGCGCCACGCGCGGCTTGCCGACCGCCGGATCGCCCGCGGAATCGAAGGTCTGGAACATGATGGGCCTCCTGATATCAGCTTGACCGTAGCGCATGGGCCTGGAAATCGGAATCGATTTCCGGCTGGCGCAACCTGCTACAGCATTGCCTGGCTGACAACCAAATGGGGCTGGTCCAGCCGTGGTCTGAAGGGGACGGCGCCGGCATTCTCTTGGCGGTGCCTTGCCGACAACCATTGATCGGCAATGGCTTTGCCGGCCTCAGCGCTTGAGGTGGATCGTCACCCAGCCTTCGCGGTGCAAGGTGCTGATATGGCGGAAATTCTGGCCGACATAGGCCGATACCACCGCATCGCGCTGGCGGTCTAGGATGCCTGACAGCACGATCGAGCCGCCAAGCGCGATATGCCCTGCCATTTGCGGCGCCAGCCGCATCAGCGGCCGCGCCAATATGTTTGCGACGATGAGGTCGAAGGGCGCGCGCCTGGCGAAGATCGGGTGATGAAAGCCCGGCGCGGTCACCGTCTCGATGAGCGTCTTGACGTGGTTCAGCCGCGCATTGGCGGCGGCGACCTTGACCGCCACCGGATCGATGTCGGTGGCCAGCACCGGAATATGCGCCAGCTTGGCGACGGCGATCGCCAGCACCGCACTGCCTGTGCCGAGGTCGAGCGCGTTGCGCGGGTGCTCGCGCCGCACGACTTTCTCCAGCATTTCGAGGCATCCGGCGGTGGTGCCGTGATGGCCGGTGCCGAAGGCAAGGCCCGCCTCGATCTCGATGGCGAGCTCGCCGCTATGGCGCTTCCTGCTGTCATGCGCGCCATGGACGAAGAACCGGCCGGCGCGCACCGGCTTCAGGCCTTCCAGGGAACGTGCCACCCAGTCGATGTCGGGCAGCGCCTCGCGCTCGACCGGTCTTGACAAGGCGAGGCCGGCGAGAATGTCCTTCAGCCGCGCCTCAACCGCGTCGACGTCGCCATCGGCATAGAGCGAGACCTCATGGATGTCGGCGTCTTCGTCGACCTCCAGCACGGCGATCGGCAGGCCTTCATCCTCGAAGGCCGTTTCAAGCGCCGCGAAGATGCGCTCGGCCTCGATCTTTCCGGTGGTGAAATGGAGCCGCGTCTGGGTCATGTGAATTCTGGTCAGCCGTTCGCGGCGAGGCGCTTCAGCTTCTCCACGGCGGTGTCGGCGCTCTCGCCATAGGCGATCGTGCCCGCAAAGTCGCCCTTGGCGTTGAGCAGCAGCACCGAGGCGGTGTGGTCCATGGTGTAGTCGCCGTCGCCGGTGTCGACCTTCTTCCAGTAGATGCCGAATGCCTTGGCCATGGCATGGACCTTGTCAGGGTCGCCGGTAATGCCGGTGATGCGGTCGGAGAAATTGCTGACATAGGCGTTCATGACCTGCGGCGTGTCACGCTCCGGATCGACCGAGACGAAATAAGCATGCAGGTTCTTGCCGTTGTCGCCGAGCGTCTTCAGCCAGCCGGAGAGTTCGAACAGCGTGGTCGGGCAGACTTCAGGGCAATGGGTGAAGCCGAAGAAGACGACGCTGGGCTGGCCCCGGAAAGCGGCCTCGGTAATCGGTGCGCCTTTCTGGTCGACCAGGGTGAACGCCGCACCGAACGGCTCGCCGCCATAGTGGCCGCGATACCAGTCGAAGGTCAGCCAGCCGATGCCGGCGGCCATCAGAACGAGAATGCCGACCAGGATAGAACGCATCATCAGAAAAGTCCGTCTGTAATGTCATGGCGCGCCGGCCAAAGCCGTGCGCCCCTTGTTCGGCTACAGTCTTAGCGGTTCAGCCTCGCACAGGCAAAGTGCCGCGTTGCCGCAACCGCGGTGGTGTTGCCACATCTGCTTGCAAAGCCGCACAGCCCGCCCCACCTGAGACCGGCAACTCGAACCGAGGAGGCTTCTTTGCTCGAACTGATTGGGCTCAAACTGACTGGGCGGAAACTGATCGGCGGCGCGTTGGCGGCATGCGTTGCGCTTGGCGCCGGTAGCGCCGTTGCCGAGGAAGTCGGCAAGGTCGGCGTCGACTGGGTCGGCAACGACATCATCATCGACGCGATCAAGGACCCGAAGGTGGATGGCGTGACCTGCCATGTTTCCTATTTCGACCGAAGCGTCATCGACCGCCTGCACAAGGGTAATTGGTTCGAGCACCCCAGCGATTCCTCGATCTCATGCCGCCAGACCGGGCCGATCACCATTGGCGACATCGACATGAGCGAGGGCGGCGAGGAGGTGTTCAAGCAAGGCCTCAGCCTGATCTGGAAGAAGCAGGTGGTGAACCGCATCTACGACAAGAAGAACGAGACGCTGATTTATCTGTCGCACTCGCGCCAGGTGCAGAACGGCTCGGCCAAGATGTCGGTTACGACTGTGCCGCTCTACGGCCAGAACGTGGTGTGGAGCAACAGCAAGCCGAAATAGGCGGGCGAACTCTTCCTGGTGCTACTCTGACGATGATCGGCTTCTGCTTGCGGGACCAATCGCTCTGACGTAAAGCCGCCGGCATGGACCGTTCCGAAGATCTCGTCGCGAAAGACCCCGAGCCGCGCATCCATCCAACGGCGGAGATGAAGGGCTGCAAGCTTGGCCGCTACGCCGCGATCGGCGAACGCGTCGTGCTGCGCGAGGTTATCGTCGGCGATTTCTCCTATTTCGAACGCCATGCCGAGGCGATCTATACGACGATCGGCAAATTCTGCTCCATCGCCGCCAACAGCCGCATCAACGCGCTGGAACATCCGATCGAGCGGCTGACCCAGCACAAGGTCAGCTATCGGCCGAACGAATATTTCCGCTGGCTGGGCGTCGATGCCGCGTTCCGCGAGCGGCGGCGGTCGAAGGCCGTGACCATCGGCAATGATGTCTGGGTCGGCCACGGCGCGGTCATCTTGCCTGGCATCGCCATCGGCAACGGCGCGGTCATCGGCGCCAATGCGGTGGTGACACGGGACGTGCCACCCTACACGATCGTCGCCGGCGTGCCGGCGAAGCCGATCAGGCTGCGCTTTGCCCCTGAAATAGCGGCACGCATCGAGGCTCTCGCCTGGTGGGACTGGCCGGTCGAGAAACTCGCCAGGGCGGTTCCCGACATGCAGGCAATGCCGATCGAAGCCTTCCTCGACCGCTGGGAAAACGACGCCGTTTAATCTCCCGCGGAGAACGGTTTAGGCCTCGCCGTCACGGCTGCGCAGGGAACTATTCTTGGCGCTCTCCGGAATGAAACCCCTTCCGCCATGCGGGGGTGGCGCGGCGGAAGGGGCTGGAGGTAAACCGCTGTGAAGCGGAAGGAACAGGCTCTTGCCTGCGCGGCTACCATGACATTGAACCGATAAGGTGTGTTTTCCTTCCTGCGCGCTCCATACGTGCATTCGATTGCATCGGTTGTATTTCTTGCCCGCGGGAACCTGAAATGGCTGCTGGTTGTTTCCTTTTGTGCCCGCACGGAGCCGCGCTGTCTGAGGGAGTTCATGATCGAGAAGCTTTTCACCAAAATCGCCAACCGGGTAGCTCACCTTGCTGGCCTGTCGCCCACGTTCGCACTCTGTTGCCTGATCGTCATCGTCTGGGGAGTAAGCGGGCCACTCTTCGCCTTCTCGGACACCTGGCAGCTGGTGATCAACACCGGGACGACGATCATCACGTTCCTGATGGTGTTTCTCATCCAGAACACCCAGAACCGCGACGGCGCGGCGATCCAGGCCAAGCTCGATGAGCTGATACGGGTCAGCGCGGCCAAAAACACCTTCATCGGCATCGAGCATCTGACTGAAGCCGAGGTTCAGGAGATCCGCGCCAAATGCGAGCGGGCGGCTAAGCGGCACGACGAGAAGATCGCCACCATGGCGGCCAAGAAGGCGTTTGCTCAGAAGCGCGGCGCGAAAAAGAGCGCGGCTTGAGGCTCAGCCTTTCATGAACGCCGCGAACGCATCCTTGTGGTCGGGGTGCCAGCGCGACAAGGCAGGGCGGTTTTCGATAATGTCGCCGATCGCCCAGGCCATCCGCTTTTCATCCAGCGGCCGCGCGGCCTCATTGTCGGGACACAGGACGTAGAAGTCACCCCTGACCAGCGATTCCAGCATGAAATCGATCACCTGCTCACCGGTCCACGCTCCGGCCGGCTTTTCCGTCGCGCCTTCGGTCAGGCCGGTATAGGTGAAGCCGGGGATGAGCAGATGCGCCGACAGGCGGGCGCCAGGCTCATTCCTCAGGGCATGCGCCAGGCCCTCGGTAAAGGTCTTCACGCCGGCCTTGGAAACGTTGTAGGCGAGGTTGCCGGGCGGCGTGGTGATGCCTTGCTTGGAGCCGGTGTTGACGATCAGGCCCGGCTTGGCCGATGCGAGCATGCGTGGCGCGAAGGCTTCGACGCCATGCACGACGCCCCAGAAATTGATGTCGAGCAGCCGTTTCCAGCCGTCGCGGTTGTCCCAGGGTTTTCCCGGGTTGTCGCCGACGCCGGCATTGTTCATCAGCAGCGAGACGTCGCCGAAGGCGCCGAATGCCCGGTCGGCCAAGCGATCCACCTCATCGACCTTCGACACGTCCGATGCAACGGCAAGCACGGCGTCGTCGCCTGCAATCGCGGCAACGACTCGCGAGGCATCGTCGAGGCGCGGGCCGCCAATGTCGGCGAGCACGATCTTCATGCCCATCAGCGCCAGCCGTTTGGCCGCCGCAAGACCAATACCGCTGGCGGCGCCGGTGATGACGGCGGTATTGCCTTGGCCAAGCGCTGGCAGGGCGGTCTGGATCTCGGTGTCGGGGATCATCGGCGATGGTTTCCTTTTTCGATGGCGCCGAACTTAGCGCCGGAACGGGCTTGTGCAAGCCTCCGTCGGGGCTTGTCGGGTTGACCAGTCCGGTCGTGGCTGCGCATGCTGCGACGCCAAAAGGGAGATTTCCGATTGACGAATTGGGTTGCAATTCTGAAGGAGCAGACCGCCACCGGCGACCAGATGGGGCGCGAGGTGCCGCAGATGCTGGCCAACCCGGATATCAGCGAAGCCCAGGTGAAAACCTTGTTCTCCGCATTGGAAAAGCAAGCGGAGTTCGTCGAGAAACTGCGCATGGCGCTGGAGAAGTTCGGCCATGATTTCTCGATCATCAAGGCGGCGGAGCGGCTGGAAGAGCGCTATGCCGAGCTTGCCGCTTCCGTGGCGGAGAAGCTGAAGGCGATGCGCGGTTAAGCAATTCCAGGAAAGGCGTGAGGCGGTTTTCCCGGGAAAAGCGCATAGCGCCTTCCCTAGGGGATTGCGCTGGACACCAGCAATTCCAGGTAAAGTGTGAAGCGGTTTTCCCGGGAAAAGCGCATAGCGCTTTCCCTAGGGAATTGCGCTGGACAAAGAGTTATTTTTCGAGAACGCGCGAAAAACGCGTATCCGGCACCAGCCAGACCAAGGCGACGGCGACATAGAGCGCGACGCCGATCCACCGGTCGAGGAAGGTCAGCCCAACGGCCGCTATGTAGACGGCAAGCGAAATCCTTCCCTTACGGTCGCGGCCGATGGCCTTGGCGAATGCGGTATCCGGCCCATGCAGCCGATGCAGCGCAATGACCAGGATGCTGTAGGCGGTCGCACACATCACAAGGTCGAAACCGTAAACCGCGACGGGAACAGTGGCGAAATGGTTCTCGCCCATGAAGGCGGTCGTCACCGGCATCAGGGACAACCAGAACAACAGATGCAGGTTTGCCCACAGCACGTGGCCGTCGACACGCTGCACGGTGTGGAACATGTTGTGCAGATTGTTCCAGTAGATGCCGACATTGATGAAGGAGAGCACGTAGCACAGGAAGATCGGCCACTGCGGCAGCAGCGCCGAAAAATCCTCGCCTTCCGGCACCTTCAGGTCCAGCACCATGATGGTGATGATGATCGCCACCACGCCGTCGGTGAATGCCTCGACCCTGCCTTTGCCCATGATCACCACCCGGTCCGCGACGAATTGCCGAAAGATAGTAAATCGTTAGCGGATGTTGGCGCGCCGATAAACAGTGTGAGGAAAATTCCTCAACTATACCAGGGGAAACTTCCACGCAGGACCGGTGATCGTGGTGATCGGCCCTGGCAGCTTGTTGACTTTTCTTGCCGCGGCCGCTCCCGTTGCGATGCCGTCCCGGCCGAAGCAGTCGAACGGCCGGCACTCGATGGAGGGACCGATGAGATTTCGATTTCTGCTTGCGATAGCGACCATCCTGGCCGCCGTCTTCGGGACGTCCGCCGCGGCTTTCGCCTACGGCGCCCATACCACGACCAGCCTCAACGTTCGTACCGGGCCCGGCGCGGAATACGCCAAGGTCGGGACGCTGCCGGCCGGCTTCCGGGTTGACGTGACCGGCTGCCAGCCTGGCTGGTGCAGGATCCATGGCGGCGGTGTCAGCGGCTGGGCCAGCTCCGGCTATCTCTCGCGAGCCCAAGTCGTGCATCCGCCGGTTATCATCGTGCGCCCGCCGCATCGCCCGCTATACTGGCACCATCGGCCCCATCACCGCCCGCCGCACCATCGCCCACCGCACAAGCCGCGTCCCGGCAAGTGCAAGATCGCGCCCGGTTTTTCCTGCAAGTAGGCCCGGTTTCCTGCAAACAGACTGATTGCGTCTGACGCGGCACAAGGGATGCCGCGATGGATGGGGGCCGCTGGCCCCGATCCGCCTTTGTGCGATCATCGGCCTGGTCAGGCAAGGCTCACCATGGTGTCAGGAGCGTGGCCGTTCACCGGAACGCCGGCGGGAAGGGCGCGTTAACGTCGCGATCCCTGAAACTGATGACGAGGTTGGCCATGGCCTTTCGTGATTTGGCGCAAACTCAGAACGAGGCCGGCGACGTCCTCGCGATTCCGACTGTCGCGGCGATGATCGCGGTGCTGTTTGCCGGCAGCACGGCGCTGACGCCGCTCTATATCATCTACAAGCAGCAGTTCGGCTTTTCGCAGATCACCTTGACGCTGATCTACGCGGTCTATGTTGTCGGCAATCTCGGCGCCCTGCTGGTGTTCGGTGGCGTGTCCGATGTTGTCGGGCGCCGGCCCGCAGCGCTGGCGGCGATGATCGTGGCCATTGTCAGCGCGCTTATCTTCCTGTTCGCCGGAAATGTCGTCTCGCTCGACGTGGCGCGCATCCTGAGCGGGCTTGGCATCGGCATTGGCGCCGGAACGGGGACCGCCTGGATTGCCGAGCTTCTCCCCACCGCCGACAAATCACGTGCCAGCGTCATCACCACCAGCACCAATTTCCTCGGTCTCGGTTTCGGGTCGCTGATATCGGGACTGTTGGCTCAATACGAGCCCTGGCCCCTGCGGCTGGTGTTCATCGTCTATCTCATGGCACTCGCGGTGGTGGGGGTCCTAGTCTGGCGTACCCGTGAAACGGTGGCGAAGCCGGGGGGCATCGAGCGGATTTCGATGCGGCCGCGCCTCTCCGTGCCTCAGAAGATACGCACGCGCTTCGTCGCACCGGCGGTGACCGGTTTCGGCGCGATGGCGCTGGTCGGCTTCTATGCCGCGCTGGCGCCGAGCATCCTGGCGCAGCAGCTGCACGAAACGAACCATGCCGTTGCCGGCGCACTGTTCTTCGAACTGGCGATCGTCGCGGCGGCCAGCATCGTGTTGCTGATGCGGGTGCAGAGCAGCAAGGCCATGCTGGCCGCCCTGGCCTTGATGATCCCAAGCGTGTTGCTGGTGGTGGCGGCGCAGGTTCTGGCCTCGATGGCACTGATGATCGTGGCGACGGCCTGCTGCGGTGTCGTGGCCGCGCTTGGCTACCGAGGCGGCCTGCAGGTGGTGAACGAGATCGCACCGCAGGACCGCCGTGCCGAAGTGGTGTCCAGCTTCTTCGTCTGCTGCTTTGTCGGCAATGCCTTGCCTGTCATCGGCATCGGCGTCGTGTCGACCTATGCCAGCCCCGTCGCCGCGAGCCTGGCCTTCGCGGCCATGATCATCGTGTTCGCGCTGGTGGCGCTCGCCTTCGGGCTCCGACAGAGGCGCTGAGACCGCCGCGCCAGCACGTGCGCTTCAGCCGTTCGGCGTTTCAGGCGTCATGTTCGCGCGCTGGCGCGGCACGCCGAGCCCGGTGTCGGGCGGCTCGCCGGCAGCCGGCCTGTTCTCGATCATGTGCAAGGTGCGCCAGCCGCCGAAGCGGTAGTAGGCCGCGGCCAGGACCAGCGAGGCGATCGAACCGGCCGGGAAACTCCACCACAGCGCTTCCTCGCCGATCACGCCGCGCATGTAATAGGCAAAGCCGGTGCGCACGATGAGCACAGAGATCACCAGGATGATCAGCGGCGGCATCACGGCTCCCGTGGCGCGCACCGTGGCGAACAGCACGATGGTGATGCCGAACAGGATGAACGACCAGGATGCTACGGTGTTGATGTGGGCGGCGATATCGATCGCAGCGCTGTCACTGCTCAGGAACAGGCTCAGGATCGAGCGGTCGAAGACCCATAGCAGCGCGACGAGGGCGCCGGTCAGGACGAGGTTGAAGCCGACGCCCGAGGCGGCAACGCGGCCGATCCGGTCCCAGCGGCCGGCGCCGACATTCTGCGCCGCCATGGAAGAAACCGCGGCGCCGATCGCGAGCGCCGGCATCTGGATGTAGGTCCAGAGCTGCGCGGCGATGCCGTAGGCGGCGGCGACTTGCGAACCATAGGAATTGACGATGCCCATCACCGTCAGTGCCGCCGCCGAGATGACGATCATCTGCAGGCCCATCGGCACGCCCTTGAAGACGACGATGCGCAGCAGCGCCGGATCCGGGCGAAGCAGGGCGAGATTGGTGCCGGCCAGCCGCAACGGATGCTTGCGCGCGTAGAGTACGACGAGGATGGCGATAACGCTCACGGTCTGGCCGATCAGCGTCGAGGTGGCGGACCCGGCGATGCCGAGTTCGGGAAACGGGCCGATGCCGCGGATGAGCAGGGGATTGAGCACGATGTCGAGCACGACCGCCAGCGCCATGAAGATGAAGGGCGTGCGGGAATCGCCCGCACCGCGCAGCACGGTCATGACGAAGGACAGGAGGTTCATCATCGGCACGGCGACGAAGATGATGCGCAGGTAGGAGCGTGCGAGCGGCAAGGCGTCGGCCGGCGTGCCAAGCGCGCCCAGGATGGCGTCGACCCAGATCCAGCCGCAAACCGCGAAGACGACTGAAACGAGGAAGAAGAAAGTGGCGCTGGTGCCGACGATGCGGCGCGCCTCGGCCAGGTCGCGGGCGCCGACCGACTGCGCCACCAGGATGGTGGCCGCCATGCCGATGCCGAACACCGTGCCGAGGATCAGGAACAGGACAAGGTTGGCGTTGGAGGTCGCCGTCAGCGCCGATTCGCCGAGGAAGCGGCCAACCCAAACGGCATTGACCGAGCCGTTCAGCGATTGCAGAACATTGGAGCCGAGCACCGGCAAGGCGAAGAGCAGCAGCGTGCGTGGGATCGGGCCGCTGGTCAGGTCGCCGGTGCGCCGACGCCCGGGCATTTTTTCGTTCATGGCCGACAAAGCCTATCTCGAGTCCGGTACGCGATGATTGCAGATTCAACCCGACAGGTCGATGCGGGCGCGCGAACGGCCCACGGTGCTCACGCCATGATCCATCCTGTTCTCAAAGCTTGCGGCGCGCGTTTCTTGGCGCGTCCGCTTTGGGCTGCGCTTCCGTCGTTCCCTCGGCGTGCACCACGGCCGAAGTGGCCCGGCAGTGGCGCCGGTCCAGCCGTCGGCTGCGCCAAGCGAGCCGGCTGTCGGCGATACCGCAATCATGTATGCGGCGCGCACCGACGAGGGCTATCAACTGCCGGCCATCCCGGTTGCCAAGCTCGATCCGAAGTTCTTGCGCCAGATCGTGGCCGATCCGACCGGAGAGAAGCCTGGCACGATCGTCGTCGATGTTTCCGAGCATTTACTCTATCTGGTGCGCGACGGCGGAAAGGCCATGCGCTACGGCGTCAGCCTCGGCAAGGCCGGTTTCGGATGGACCGGCAGTGCCGTGGTCCAGGCGCGCAAGAAATGGCCGGTGTGGACGCCGCCACCCGAAATGATCCAGCGCCGGCCGGAACTGACGAAATACAAGGACGGCATGCCGCCCGGACCGCAGAGCCCGCTGGGCGCCCGCGCGCTCTATCTCTTCCGCGGCGGCAAGGACACGATGTACCGGCTGCACGGCACGCCGGAATGGGATTCCATCGGCAAGAACGCGTCGTCCGGCTGCGTGCGCTTCATGAACCAGGACATCATCGACCTCTACAGCCGCGTCAACGGCCCCGCCCAGGTCTTCGTGCGGCCCAACCTGTCTGCCGCCGGCAAGATCATGGCCGTGTCGAGCAGGACGGCCGAGCCGATCGATGCGGGCGTGCCGAAGGACGCCGAGTTCTTGAAGTAAGCCTTCACGACCTGCTCAGGCGGACGCGCCAGGCGCGCCCGCTTGTGCCGTGATCGTTACTTCTTGCCGAGACCCGGCAGCGTGACCTGATAGACCAGGAACATGGTGTCGACATCGGCGCCGTCATCGGCCTTGTAGGGCGCGCCGACCTGGAAGCCGTCCTGGGCGAGGAAGTCGTTGTCGTTGCCGACGAACAGGAAATAGTCGTCGGGCAGCTTCGGGTCGAGGACGCTGGCCAACGACATCGCTTCCCACTTCTCCGAAAGCTCGTTGTGGTCCTTCGCCCCACCATTATGCAGGCCGAAGCGGCCAAGCTCGGCGGCGGCGTTGATGTCGATGAACGGCGTCAGCTTGGCCGGCGTCACCGAGGGATCAAGCACGCCCTTGGGCGCTAGCGGCTTGTCGGCCGCGTCGAAGGCGCCGCCTGCGATGTCGGTCGCCCCGGACACGTCGACGATGTTGATCTGGCGGTAGAGCGAAGCGTCACCCTTCTTCAGGCCCTGGCCGTTGCCGCTGTCGCGCGCCAGCATCAGGAAGGATGTGTCCGAAAGCGCCACGATCTCGCTCTGCGCGGCGACCTTGGTCTTGCCCTTGGCATCCTTGAACACCGGCAGCGGCACGACGTATTCATGCGCGAGCTTCAGATGGGCGAGGTCGGAGGCATCGTAAACCAACGCCCGGGTGTTCTGGCGCGTCGAGGGTGAATCGCCGCCGTCCTGCCTCGGCGCCGACTGCAGCACGGCGATCAGGAACTTGCCGTCCGGCGTCATCGCCATGCCTTCGAGGCCCTGGTTGTTCTGGCGCCCGGTTTCGGGATCCTTCGGATCAGGGTCGGCGGCGCCCGGGCCGGGATTGTCGGAGGAGAAGTTCGGCGTTCCCTTGCGCATCGGCACGAGGGCTGCCGGCGGCTGGGTCGCCGACATCAGGCGGCCTTGCGCGGAGAACCTGTAGATGTTGGGGCCGTACTCGTCGGAGATGAACATCGAACCGTCGGGCAGCCGCACGATGGCCTCATTGTCGAGAGCGAGCTTGCCGTTGGTGGCGACGGGCAGCATCGGCATGTCGCCGGCCGCGGCGCGTACATCCGACAGCGGATCGAGGCCGGTGGCATCGGCGCCCTTGCCGTCGGTGAGAAGCATAGTGTCGGCAAGCGTCGCCTTGACGCCTGTCTGCTCCTGGCCGGCGGCGGGAGCAGCACCCGGCGCGACAGGCGTGAACTCGATGCCGATGGTGTTGAGGCGCGGCCGGTAGTCCGTGGTGCCGGCGACATTGTAGCCACGGTCGGGCAGGAGCCAGAGCGATCCCTTGTAGGTGCCGGCATCATGCGTCCAGCCTGTAGTGTCGATTGCCATGCCGGAGCCCGAGCCGAAGGTCTCGCCGAACTTGTCGCGCTGAGCAGCCGGCATGCGGCCGACGCCGACAAGGCCCTTGTTGATGTAGGCCACGCCGTCGGCAAGCGCCGGTGTCAGGGCGGTGAACAAGGCCAGCGCGACGCCGAGCGAAGCGGTTCGGTGCGGGTGTTTCATGGACAATCCTCTTTGTGACGAAGCATGCCGGAGCGGCCGAAGGGCAAAAACGGAAAGAGGTGCCGCATCGACGATGCCGTGCGCGCCTTCCCCAAAAGCGATCTAAGGCGTGAACATGATGCTTGCGTGACAGCGCGCGATGCCGGTCCACCAGCGTACTGGACACTTATGTCTAGCACATATAGGGTGCCGGCTTCGAACTGACCGGAAGGGAAGCCTTGAGGCCGCCGCGCAGGCTTCGTCACCTCGGGCGGATTTGGCTACACGATCGGCAAGAGCGTCGCGCTGGCGTTGGTGGACGACGATTTCGCCGGGGAGGGGACGCAGCTTTGCGTGCACAGTGTCGGCGTCGGACGGCCTGCGCGGGTCATCGCGGTCTCGCCCTATGATCCCCAGGGCAAGGCGATGCGGCAATGAGGAGGGAATTCGCGATGATCGATGACGCGGCACGAGACAGCAGGCGCGAACGCCGGCGCGGACGCACGGGCGAGGCCGGCAGCGAATCAAGCCGCAAGCCCAATTACCGCTCGCTGAAGAACCCATTCCTGCCACAGCCGATCTTTTCCAACGACCAGGTGGCGTCGATCCACGACACGGCGCTGCGCGTGCTGGAAGAACTGGGCATCAAGGTGCTGCTGCCCGAGGCGCGCGAGGTGCTTGCCCGCGCCGGCGCCCTGGTCGATCCCGAAACCGACATGGTGCGCATCGGCCGCGACATGGTGGTGGCAGCCTTAGCCTCGGCGCCGCGATCGATCCACGCCAATGCAGGCGCGCGCGCTCGCGATCTGTCGCTCGAATTGGGCGCCATGACATTCCTGGCGGGCTCCGGCGCGCCCAACGTCACCGATCTCGACCGCGGCCGGCGGCCTGGAACGCTGGTCGCCTTCGAGGAGCTCATCAAGCTGGTGCAGCATTTCGATGTCTTGCACATGCTGGGGCCGTGTATCGAACCGCAGGACATCGACAATCGTTTTCGCCACTATGCCGTCAATCGGGCGCAGCTGACGCTGTCCGACAAATTCCCGTTCGTGTTCGCGCGCGGCACGCCGCAGGTCGATGACAGTTTCGAGATGATCAGGCTGGCTCGTGGGTTGTCCGAAGACGAGTTCCGCTCGGGCGCGCATTGCTACACCGTCATCAACACCAACTCGCCGCGCCAGCTCGATATTCCCATGGCGCAAGGCATTATCGACTTCGCCAAGGCGGGCCAGGTCCTGATCATCACGCCGTTCTGCCTGGCCGGTGCGATGGCGCCGATCACGGTGGCCGGCGCCCTGACTTTGCAGCATGCCGAAGCGCTGGCCGGGCTGACGCTGGCGCAGATCGTGCGGCCGGGCGCGCCGGTGGTCTACGGTTCCTTCTCCTCCAATGTCGACATGAAATCGGGAGCACCGGCCTTCGGCACGCCGGAGCACGTCAAGGCCACACTGGGTGCAGGCCAACTGGCGCGCTTCACCGGTCTGCCCTGGCGCTCGGGCGGCGGCAGCGCTGCCAACATTTCGGACGCGCAGGCCGCGCACGAGACGCAGTTCGCGCTGTGGGGCTCGGTGCTTTCGGGCGCCACCGTCTGCATCCATGCGGCCGGCTGGCTGGAAGGGGGCTTGAGTGTTTCCCTGGAAAAGCTGGTCACCGACATCGAAGCGCTGCAGACGGTCGCGGAACTTTGCCACGCGACCCCCGGCGACGACGACGCAATCGGCTTCGAGGCCATAGCCGAAGTGCAGCCGGGCGGCCACTTCTTCTCGGCCAGCCATACCATGGCGCGCTACCGTACCGCCTTCTACGAGCCGCTGGTGGCCGACTGGTCGAATTTCGGCAACTGGACGCAAAGCGGGTCGAAGAACGCCACCGAACGCGCCACCGGCGTCTGGAAACGCATCCTCGCCGATTTCGAGCCGCCGGCAACGGCGGCCGCCACGTCAGGCGTGCTCGATGCATTCATCGCGCGGCGCACGAAAGAGGGCGGCGCGGCGCCCGTGTCGTGAGATAGCTCGCGGATCCACCGTCCTGAATTGTGGCCGTTGTCCCGGAACCCGCGGCGCTTCCCACGCATTCATGGAAGCGGGCCAATGCCTGGCTCCATTTGCGAGCCGTTGAGGGAGGACGACATGGGTTTCGACCAGTATCACGAACCGCCGGAAGAACTGTCGCAGGAAGTGCGGACCTTTGCCCGCATGATCGCCTCGCTGATCGAGGAGGCGGAAGCGATCAGCTGGTACGAACAGCGCATGTCGGTCGAAAAGAACCCGCAAGCCAAGGCGATCATGAAAACGCGCAGAGCGAGGAGTTCAAGCATTTCGGCATGGACCTCGAATTCCTGCTGCGCCAGAAGACGGACTGGCGCGTGGAACTGAAGGAGATTCTGTTCACCACGGGGGATATTGTGAGGGCTGGCGAGAAGGGCGAGAAGAAGGTGGATTGAGGTGGAAAGCCGGCCTACGAGGCTAGCCGCATTCAACTCACACCGCCGCGACAAACCCGTCCAGCACGCGTTTCTGGCCGGCCTTGTCGAAGTCGATGGTCAGCTTGTTGCCTTCGATGGCTGAAATATTGCCGTTGCCGAATTTCTGGTGGAAGACGCGGTCGCCGACGCTGAAAGCCGACGGGGTGTCGGAGACGGATTTGGCGACCAGTTCGCCGTCGATGGTGCGGCCCTTTACGCTGGTGCGGCCGGCGCCGTAGCCGGAGTCTGTCTCGCCATAGCCGATGCGTTCGACCTGATGGCCCGAACGCGTGCCCCAGTTGCGGTCGGTCGCCTCGGTGCGGTTGGCCTGTGCGCGCTGCCAGCCCGGCGTCGAATAGGTGTTGGAGAAGGCGCCGGACTTTTCCCCGCCGCCCGAATTGCCGCCGATATTGTCGAAGCGCGAGGCGCCATACGGGTTCTGTCTTCCCGCCCCTTGGCCGCCGCCACGGCCGGACGCGAACGAGCCGCCGCCATAGGGATTGCCGTAGCCGCCGTAGGAGTTGCCGGCTTCGGCGACCTCGACATGGGCTTCCGGGAGTTCCTCGAGGAAGCGTGACGGGATGGTCGATTGCCACAGGCCGTGGATGAGGCGATTGGAGACGAACCAGATATGCAGGTTCTTCTTGGCCCGCGTCAGGCCGACATAGGCGAGCCGCCGCTCTTCCTCCAGGCCTGAACGGCCGCCTTCGTCCAGCGCGCGCTGGTGGGGAAAGAGGCCTTCCTCCCAGCCGGGCAGGAAGACGGTCTCGAATTCGAGGCCCTTGGCCGAGTGCAGCGTCATGATGGAAACGGCATCGAGCCCGGCATTCTGCTCGGCATCCATGACCAGCGCGACATGTTCGAGGAAGGAGCGCAGCGACTCGTACTCCTCCATGGAGCGGATCAGTTCCTTCAGGTTCTCCAGCCGGCCGGGGGCTTCCGCCGAGCGGTCGTTCTTCCACATGTCGGTATAGCCGCTCTCTTCGAGAATGGTCTCGGCGAGCTCGGTGTGCGGCGTGGTTTCCAGCGCCTTCTGCCAGCGTTCGAAATTGGCCGCGACCTCGCGCAGCGCGGCGCGCGGCTTCGGCTTCAGCTCGTCGCTCTCGGCGAGTGTGCCCGCCGCCTCCAGCATCGGGATGCGCAAGCCGCGCGCCGTGTCGTGGATCTGGCGGATGGTCGCTTCGCCCAGGCCGCGCTTGGGCACATTGACGATGCGCTCGAAGGCGAGGTCGTCGGTGCTGTTGGCGACGACGCGGAAGAAGGCCAGCGCGTCGCGGATTTCCATGCGTTCGTAAAAACGCGGGCCGCCGATGACGCGGTAGTTGAGGCCGAGCGTGATGAAGCGGTCCTCAAAGGCGCGCATCTGGAAGGACGCGCGGACAAGGATCGCCATGTCATTGAGATTATGCTTCTGGCGCTGGTAGGCCTCGATGGTCTCGCCGATGGCGCGGGCTTCCTCCTCCGAATCCCAGGCGGCGTGGACGTTGACCTTGCCGTCCTCGGGATCGTTGCGATCGGTGAACAGCGTCTTGCCGAAACGGCCCTCATTGTAGGCGATGAGATGGGAGGCGGCGCCCAGTATGTGCGCGGTCGAGCGGTAATTGCGCTCCAGCCGGATGATGGTGGCGCCGGGAAAATCCTTGTCGAAGCGCAGGATGTTGTCGACCTCGGCACCGCGCCAGCCATAGATGGACTGGTCGTCGTCGCCGACGCAGCAGATATTAACGGTGGTGCGGGATTCGGCCGAAGAGCGCCCAATCTCCCCCCTAGAGGGGGAGATGTCGCCGGAGGCGACAGAGGGGGGCGCTGTCCCGCCGACCTGTCGGTGCGAGGCGCCCCCCTCTGTCCTGCCGGACATCTCCCCCACATGGGGGGAGATTGGCTTGCCTTCGGGCCTTTGCGCCAGCAGGCGCAGCCACATGTACTGGGCGGTGTTGGTGTCCTGATATTCGTCGACGAGGATGTATTTGAAGCGCCGGTGATAGTCCTTCAGCACATCGGGATTGGCGCGGAAGATGCGGATCGGGTGGCAGAGCAAGTCGCCGAAGTCGCAGGCGTTCAGTGTCTGCAGGCGCTCCTGATAGGCCTTGTAGAGCTCGCGGCCCTTGCCGTTGGCGAAGCTGCGCGCATCGCCCTCGGCGATGTCGGCCGGGCCCTGGCCCTTGTTCTTCCAGCCGTCGATCATCTGGGCGAACTGTTTCGCGGGCCAGCGCTTGTCATCCAGGCCCTCGGCCTGGATGAGCTGCTTGATCAGCCGCACGACGTCGTCTGTGTCGAGGATGGTGAAGTCGGATCTCAGGCCGGCAAGCTCGGCATGGCGGCGCAGCAGCTTCACGCCAATCGAGTGGAAGGTGCCGAGCCAGGGCATGCCTTCGACATTGCCTTCGCCGATCAGGATGCCGATGCGCTGCTTCATCTCGCGCGCGGCCTTGTTGGTAAAGGTGACGGCGAGGATCTGCGACGGGAACGCCCTGCCGGTGGCGAGGATGTGGGCGATGCGGGTGGTCAGCACGCGGGTCTTGCCGGTGCCGGCGCCGGCCAGCACCAGAACCGGTCCTTCGGTTGTCTCCACCGCCAGCCGCTGCTCGGGATTAAGCCCCCTCAGATAGTCCGGCGCATTGTTTTGGCCGCCGCGGGCAGCCATGGCGCGCGCGGCAATGCCCGACGGGGCCGTGGGCCGCGCATCGGGTTCGTCAAAAAAGGGCATGTCTTCGGAAAAGCCGGACATCGCCCCCGAATGTAGTGATTCGGTAGCGAAAGACCAGAACTGTCTACGTTTTGTTCTGGTAAACTGCCTGATACGGCCACTTGAGCGACATGGCGGCCGGCGTTGTGAACAACCTCAGGCGAAAGGGGGTTGCTGCCGCGGACCCATGACCCACGCTTGACAGGCGCGGCGGTCGGGAGAAAGTTGCGCAGGGGGCAGCACACAATGCCGGGTTGCCCAAGGGCCGCCTCATGCGCGCAACAGTCGAAGGAGTATCATCTTGGCTGTCACCATCACCTCCCTCATCCTCTTCCTCATCGGCCTGGCGGTTGGCGCCGGCGGTATCTGGTTGGTCTCGCTGGGCGGCAGCTGGTACTACATCATTGTCGGTCTCGCCTTCCTGATTGCCGCCTGGCTGCTCTACCGGCGCCGTTCCACGGCGCTCTGGCTCTATGCGGCAATCGTGCTCGGCACGCTCGCCTGGGCGGTCTGGGAAACCGGCTTCGACTGGTGGGAACTCGGCCCCCGCGGCGGCATCATCGTGCTGGTTGCGCTGTGGCTGCTGACGCCTTGGGCGCGGCGGGGCCTTGCCGGTCCGGACGGCCGCGCGCCTCTGATCCTTGCCGTGCTGGCATCGCTGGCGGTGGCCGGCTATTCGATGACCGCGGACCCGAAGGACATCGGCGGCGCGCTCGACACCGACAAGGTGATTCCCAACGCCAATCTCGGCGGCGATGTGCCGGCGGGCGAATGGCACTATTACGGGCGCACGCAGTTCGGCCAGCGCTATTCGCCGCTCGACCAGATCACGCCGGACAATGTCGCCAATCTGCAGCCGGCCTGGACCTACCGCACCGGTGACGTGAAGGGGCCGGACGATGTCGGCGAGACCACCTACCAGGTGACACCCCTTAAAATTGGCGACACGCTCTATATCTGCACGCCGCACAACTTCGCCATCGCCGTCGATGCGGCGACCGGCAAGGAGAAGTGGCGCTATGATCCCAAGGTCAAGCTCGACAAGGACCGCCAGCACCAGACCTGCCGCGGCGTTTCCTATTATGCCGATGCTTCGGGCGCCGCCGGTCAGCCCTGCGCGGCACGCGTCTACCTACCGACCTCGGATGCCCGGCTGATCGCGCTCGACGCCGCCAACGGGCAGGTTTGCCCGGCCTTCGCCGAGGGCGGCACGCTCAATTTGTTGGCCAACATGCCGTATCCGAAGTCGGGCTATTACTACTCGACTTCGGCGCCGCTGATCGCGGGCGGCAAGATCATCGTCGGCGGCGCGGTCAACGACAATTATTCGACGCAGGAGCCGTCCGGCGTCATCCGCGCCTATGATGCGAGCACCGGAAAGCTGCTGTGGAACTGGGATTCCGGCAATCCGGACCAGACGACGCCGCTGGCGGCCGACCAGACCTACACCGCCAACTCGCCCAATATGTGGTCGACGCCGAGCGCCGACGAGAAGCTCGGCCTGCTCTACGTGCCGCTCGGCAACCAGACACCGGACCAGCTCGGCATGGGCCGCAGCGCCAATGTCGAGAAATTCTCCTCCTCGATCACCGCGCTCGACCTCAACACCGGGCAGTTGAAATGGGTGCGCCAGACCGTGCACCATGACCTCTGGGACATGGACGTGCCGGCGCAGCCGAGCCTGGTCGACATCACCAAGGCTGACGGTTCCGTCGTGCCCGCACTCGTCGGGCCGACCAAGCAGGGCGACCTCTATGTGCTCGACCGGCGCACCGGCGAGCCGGTCATCCCCGTCAAGGACGTGCCAGCGCCGGGCGGCGCCATCGGAGGAGATCACACATCGCCGACGCAGCCGGCATCCGACCTTTCCTTCAGCCCGCCGCCGCTGACCGAGGCCGATATGTGGGGCATCACCATGTTCGACCAACTGGCCTGCCGGATCGCGCTCCATAAATTGCGCTATGAAGGCCGCTACACGCCGCCCTCGCTGCAGGGATCGCTGGTCTACCCCGGCAATTTCGGCACTTTCAACTGGGGCGGCGTTGCGGTCGATCCGGTGCGGCAGGTGATGTTCGGCATGCCGACCTATCTCGCCTTCACGTCCAGGCTGATCCCCCGCGCCGACGTGCCGCCGCCGGGCGACACCAAGGGCAGCGAGCAGGGGCTGAACCGCAATGACGGCGCGCCCTATGCGGTGGTGATGGGACCGTTCCTGTCGCCGCTCGGCATTCCGTGCCAGGCGCCGCCCTGGGGCTATGTCGCTGGCGTCGATCTTCGGACCGGTACCATTGCCTACAAGCACCGCAACGGCACCGTCTACGACATGACGCCACTGCCGTTGCCGCTGAAGGTCGGGGTGCCCGGCATTGGCGGACCGATGATCACGGCCGGCGGTGTTGCCTTCCTGGGTGCCGCCGTCGACGACTATCTGCGCGCCTACGACCTGACATCGGGGAAGCAGCTCTGGCGGGCGCGGCTGCCGGCCGGAGGGCAATCGACGCCGATGACCTATACGGTCGCCGACGGGCGGCAGTTCGTGGTCATCGTCGCCGGCGGCCACGGCTCGGTGGGCACCAAGCCGGGCGATTATGTGATGGCCTACGCGCTGCCGAAATAGGCGGTGCCGGGGTTCGGCGATCCGACGATCAGCCGAGCCCCAGATGGGCCTTCAGGCTGGGCACCGAACCGAGCACCTGATTGGTCAAATCGGGGCCGGCGGCGG
>NZ_JAPYKP010000069.1:0-29365 GCF_037179725.1 Mesorhizobium sp. Cs1321R2N1
CCAGAGATAGGTGCCGCTCAGCAGCGCCCATCCAAGCGTCAGCGCGGCGGCGGGACCGATAACGGCCCATGACAAGGCAAAGCCCGGCCCCTCGACCCGCAGCAGCATGGCGGCACCGAACAGAAAGGCGGCCACGCCGCCGAGCCCGAGCACGACGGTGGGATTGAAGGCCTCGATGATCAGGAAAATGACGCCGAGCAGCATCAGGGCAAGGCCGGTATAGTTGATCGGCAGGAGATCGAGCGCATAGAGGCCGAGCACGAGACAGGTGGTGCCGATGACGCCAGGCGCGACCGCGCCCGGGCTGGTGAACTCGAAGACGATGCCATAGACGCCGACCAGCATCAGGATGACGGCGGTGTTCGGATCGGTGATGACGGAAAGCAGCTGGATGAACCAGCCCGGCTCCAGCGTCTCGACCGGCAGCCCCTTCGTCGCCAGCACCATGTTCTTGCCCGCCACATCGACGGTGCGCCCATCGGCCAGTTGCAGCAGCTCGGTGGTGTCGCGGGCGACGAGATCGATCACATGTTCCTGTAGTGCCGCATTGGCCGAAAGGCTCGCCGCTTCGCGCACGGCCTTCTCGCCCCAGTCGCCGTTGCGCCCGCGCAGTTCGGCAAGAGAGCGGATCAGGGCGACCGCGTCATTGGTCACCTTGGCCATCATCGCGTCGCCCGCCGGCCGCCCGCCGGCTTCCTTCTGGTCGCCCCCGCCCTTCTGGTCACCCACGTCCTTCTGATCGCCCTTGTCGCCGCCCGGAAGCGACGGCATGCCGCCAATCTCCATCGGCGTCGCCGCACCAAGATTGGTGCCGGGCGCCATCGCCGCGACATGGGTGGCATAGAGGATATAGGTGCCGGCACTTGCCGCATGGCCGCCGGCCGGCGCGACATAGCCGATGACAGGCACCGGCGACGCCAGTATGTCGGCGATCATCTCGCGCATCGACGTGACCAGCCCGCCCGGCGTGTCGAGCTGCAGGATGAGGACCGCCGCGTCCCGCCTGACCGCGGCATCGAGCGCTTCCTTGAGCTGCCTGCTGCTTGCCGGCCCGATGGCGCCGTCAATGGCGACGCTCAGCGCAACCCTTTCGCTCCCGGCTGAGGAGAAGGGAGAAAGCACAGCCGCGACCACAAAGGCCGCGGCAAGAAGGGCCACCCGCGCGAAGGTCACGCTCAAACTCCTACCCAAGATATGGGTTTGATCTCACCGAAATCCATGGGCGCGGCCTCCCGATCGCAAGCGGGTGGCCAGATCGGCACGGGTGGTCCGGCAAACGGATGCCGGCGGACATTCACAAAAGTGCCCGAACTTTTACGGCGCGCGGCCCCCATCGTCCTCGCGGCACCAGAGCGCCAGCCCAAATTTCGTGTACCTTGGACGCGCATTCCAAATCTGCGGGAGGAGCCCGTCACTCGCGCGCCGAGCCCCACCTTGGTCCGTCCCAATCACGCGTGCGCGTGCGGGTGACGGAAGTCCCAGACGGCCCAGCCGGATACGGCAACCACCAGCACGCCGAGAACGACGTCAGTGGCCATCGCATGTGTGTTCGCCATGAAACCGAGTAGCCAGGGCGAAACGATCAGCCAGAGCCCGAGAACGACACTCACCCATTCTTCCCACTCGGCGAATGCGGTAAGCGCTGCCAGAGCCATGACACCCAGCACGACGCCAACAACCCAGGCGTTCCATACAGGTGCGGTTTCAGCAGCGAAGCCGATTATCCAAGGTGAGATGAACAGGCAGATGGCAAGGACCAGATTGAGCCAGTCCTGGCCCTTCTTTCCTTCCATGAGCATATTAGCCATGACAACCTCCATAGATGAAGCTTGACCAAAGCATTACATTCGCGTGCGACGCACGCTTAGTTATTGATGTAATTATGCTTCACGTGGCCTGCAAGACCTGCTCGGCGGCAGGCTCGGCCGGGCGTAGGTAGGGTTCCCTGCACCCCTTTGCGGTCGGTCCACTCCCGAACGGGATCAGTACGCGGCATTCCCAGTGCAGGGAGTGCAGCCGGCGTTTTTGCCCGGGGCGCGAATCCCAGGGTTGTCGTGCCGACGAAGGTCATCCGACGCGAAGGGCAATCGGCGCGCGGCTTAGCCGATGTCTATCACCGAATTGGCCCGGTGGTGTCCATGGTCGCTCCGCTACGATCCTCCTAGCGGTGGCGCGGCACCCGCGAATTGCCGGGGCTCAAAGCTCCATCGACTCAATATGGGTTGTATTCTTGCAAAGTCCATGAAGGAGCCGCCGTCGGAGATCGGCGACGAAGAGACGGCCTCTCCTACTCCGGCGACGGCACCGGCGGCTTGGAGGTCAGCGACGTGCCGGCGGCGGCCACGATAAAGGCGGCGATGCCGGCCAGTTGCGGCCAGCGCGCCGAGCCCGGTTCCAGGCGGGTCAGCGTGCCATGGAGGCGCGCCGGCATGCGGGTCAGCGACATCGCCATGATAAGCGGATTCAGCGATGTGTCGTACTTCAACCGCTGCTTCCGCCGCCGGTTCGGCCGTACGCCGCCGAGCGCCAGATAGACCTGGGCACCTCCGCGACTGGTGAACCGACGCGGCCATGCCCGATTCCCTCCGTGAGAGACCGAAAGCCAGGGCACCTGCGGCAATCAGAGGGCCAAACCGCCACAGTGCGCGCAAAAGGCACGGCTTTTCACTCCAGTCCAATTCCAGTGCGGCCCTGCCCAAGACAAGGCCGGGCTCCAATGACATGTCAGCCTCAGGGTGAAACGACTGTCATGTCAGGGGATCGAATGCCACGGAATGGATTTGGAGGCCGCAAGGCTAACGCGTTGAAAAACCTGGCGCTGGCATCGACCGCGCTGGTCGGCCTTGGCCAGCCGATCCCTGCATCGGCAGCCGAGATCTGGACCGGCGCCGCCTCCACGGACTGGTTCACCGCCGGAAACTGGAATCCCGCATCGGTACCGACGGCGGCCGATAATGTCACTATCAACACCACCGTTATAAACCCGACCGTCATCAACGCCGGAAATGGTTTTGCCGGCGGTCTCACCATAGCCAATGGCTCTTCTTCAACCGGCAATCTGACCATCTCGAATGGCGGCACTCTTACCAATCTCTATAGTTATATCGGCTACGTTTCCGGCTCCTCTGGCACCGCCACGGTCAATGGCGCCGGCTCGCAATGGAACAACACGGGCAATCTCTATGTCGGGTTCAGCGGCGCCGGATTGGTGACAGTTTCAAATGGCGGCCTGTTGTCGGATGACCTTGCCAGTCTTGGCGGGAGTTCCTCTGCCACCGGCACCGTTGTGTTGACGGGGGCAGGCTCGGCCTGGACGAATGCTTCCCAAGTAACTGTCGGCGATCAGGGCACCGGATTTCTGGACATTTTCAGCGGAGCAACAGCAACGGATGTGACCGGCGTTGTTGCCGCGAATGCCGGCTCCCATGGCACGGTCAACGTCTTCGGCCCGGGGTCGACATGGACGAACAGCGGAAATCTGACGGTCGGACAGACTGGCACGGGCGCAATGACGGTTTTAGCCGGCGGTGTGGTGAGCGACCTTGCTGGCTATCTCGGATATTCCGCGGGCTCCAACGGGACGGCGACGGTCGGTGGCATCGGCTCGACCTGGACCAACAGTTCGTCGCTCTTCATCGGCGATGCCGGCGCCGGCACTCTGACCATCTCCAACGGCGGCGCTGTAAGCAATTCCCTCGGCTCGATTGGTGAGCAGGCCGGTTCCAGTGGCTCGGCGACTGTCACCGGCGCCGGCTCGTCCTGGACCAATTCCGGCAATCTACTTGTCGGCTGGGGCGGCGCCGGCACTCTGACGATCCAGAGCGGCGGCGTGGTGAGCAACACCAACGGCCAGATCGGCTCCAAATCCGGCTCGACCGGCGCCGTGACAGTCGCCGGCGCCGGCTCGTCCTGGACCAATTCCGGCGAGCTTTATGTCGGCTGGAACGGCGCCGGCACGCTGACGGTCCAGAACGGTGGCACGGTGAGCAATACCAACGGCTATATCGGTGAAAATTTCAGCCCGGCCGCCGCCGCGACGGTGGACGGTGCGGGCTCGCACTGGACCAATTCCGGCCTTCTCTCCATCGGCAATTACGGTGCCGGCGCGCTGACGATCCAGAACGGCGGCGCAGTGAGCGCCATGTCGGGTTACATCGGCATCGATGCCGATTCGAGCGGCACCCTTACGGTCACCGGAAGCGGATCGACCTGGAGTGACACGAACGGCCTCTACGTTGGAAATGGCGGCACTGGCATACTGAACATCCAGAACGGCGGTCTTGTCAGCAGCAACATCGGCTTTGTCGGTGCCACAGCGGGCTCGACCGGCGCGGCGACGGTCGATGGCATAGGTTCGATCTGGAGCATCGCGTCGAGCCTCTTTGTCGGCGACGCCGGCACGGGCACGTTGACGGTTTCGAATGGCGGCACGGTCAGCAACGGCGTGGGGGCCATTGGCGCGAAAGCAGGCTCGACCGGCATGGTGTTCGTCGATGGCGCGGGTTCGACCTGGACCAATAGCGGCGATATGCAGGTCGGACTTGATGGTTCGGGCACGTTGAACATTACAAATGGAGGCAGTGTCAGCGATGTCAATGCCTCGCTTGGGTACGGTGCCGGCGTAGGTACCGGCATCGTAGATGGTGCGGGTTCGAATTGGTCCAACAGCGGCTTTCTACAGGTCGGCGCCGGTTCGATCTCCACATTGGCGATCACGAATGGCGGCGTCGTAAGCGCCGGTAGCGGTTCGGTGGATTCTTCGAGTAAGGCAGCTGTCGATGGCATCGGCTCGACCTGGGTGAACATCGGCGGCTTTACTGTGGGCGTTGGCGGAGCAGGCACCGTTTCCGTATCGGGAGGTGGTGCCCTCAGCGACGTAGACGGCACTTTGGGTTACTATCAGGGCTCCAGCGGAACCGCGACGGTGGATGGTGTGGGTTCGAACTGGGCGAATACCGGCAAACTCATTGTCGGCCAATCAGGAACCGGCACGCTCGACATCACCAATGGCGGGGCCGTCACCAACCAGACTGGCTCGGTGGGCAACGACGCGGGGTCCATGGGCACCGTCACGGTGGACGGGGCGGGATCCTCGTGGAGCACCGATGATGTTCTTGCCGTGGGTCTCGGCGGTCGCGCAACGCTTTCGATCTCCAACGGCGGTTCAGCGGTTGCTGATGTCGTGATTGTCGGCGTCGGCCAGGGAGCAGCGGCCACAGGTGCAGTGATCGTCGACGGCGTGGGCTCGAAATTGACCAACAAGAACGGCATGCTTCTCGGCGGCCTCGGAAGCGGCACGCTCGCCATCACCAATGGCGGCGTGGCCTCCGGCGGCTTTGCTTACTTGGCGATCGGTGCCAATGCCACGGGCCAGGCAACAGTCGACGGCCCGGCGTCGCTGTGGGAGATTCATGGCGACCTGGGGATCGGTTTCGGCGGTACGGCTTCAGTGACGCTCTCCAACGGCGGCACGGTGATCGCGGACGGCCTTGCCGTAATCGCCAGCCAGGCCGGCTCGACCGGCAGCCTCAACATCGGCGGCGCGGCAGGTTCCGTGGCGACGGGCGCTGGCATTTTCGGACCGGCCGCATTGCAGTTCGGAATTGGCGCCGGCACGCTCAATTTCAATCATACCGAGGCCAGCTACGCTTTCGGCGCCGCCATCAGCGGACTGGGCACGATCAACCAGCTCGCCGGCAACACCAAATTGACAGGTAATTCCTCCGGCTTCACCGGGACGACGAACGTTCTCGGCGGCGGCCTCTATGTCAACGGCTCGCTCGGCGGCGCGATCAATGTCACCGGCGGCCTGCTTGGCGGGTCGGGCACGGCAGGCGATGTGACCATTGCTTCGGGCGGCACCTTTGCACCGGGCAATTCGATCGGCACGATCAATGTCAGCAACACAACCTTCTCGGCGGGTTCGACTTATGCCGTTGAAGTCGAAAGCGGCGGCACATCCGATCGGATCAGCGCCACCGGTACGGTGATGATCGGCGGCGGCACGGTCGACATCATCCCCTATCCGGATTATGCGATCGGCACGACCTATACGATCGTCACGGCGGCAGGCGGTGTCACCGGCACCTTCGACAAGGCCAGTCTTGATAGCGGCGGCTCGATCTTCATTGCGCCGACGCTCACCTATGACGCGAACAATGTCTATCTCAACCTGGCCAAGGCAAGCTTTGCCAGCGTTGGCCTGACGCCGAACCAGATCGCCACCGGCGGCGGCGCCGAAAGCCTTGGCAGCGGCAATCCGCTGTTTGATGCCATCTTCGCCCTGCCGAGTGAAGCCGCCGCCCAGGACGCTTTCGACCAGCTTTCGGGCGAAATTCACGCCTCGGCCAAGGGCATGCTGCTCGAGGACAGCCGCTTCGTCCGCGACGCCGCCAGCAATCGCATCAGCGCCGCCTTCGGCGATATTGGTGCGGCAGCGTTGCCGGTCATGGCTTATGGCGAAGGCGGGCCCGAAATGGTCGCCGCCGATACCGACCGCTTCGCCGTCTGGGGCCAGGGCTTCGGCTCCTGGGGCAAGACGGATTCCGACGGCAACGCCGCCGCCTTCGACCGCTCGACCGGTGGCCTGCTGGCCGGTGCCGACACTTTGGTCGGCGGCTGGCGCATTGGCCTCATCGGCGGCTACAGCCATTCCTCCTTTGAGGTGGATGAGCGTCAGTCATCCGGCAAGAGCGACAGCTATCATCTCGGCCTCTATGGCGGCACAAATTGGGGTGCCATCGCCTTCCGCACCGGTGCGGCCTACAGCTGGAACAGCCTCTCGACAAAACGCTCGGTTGCCTTCAACGGTTTTGCCGATCAACTGTCGGCCGACTATGACGCCGGCACGGCGCAGGTGTTCGGCGAACTCGCTTACAAGGCTGATGCCGGGCGCTTCAAGTTCGAACCCTTCGCCAATCTCGCTTATGTCAGCCTGCATACCGACGGTTTCACCGAAAGGGGCGGTGCGGCGGCCTTGACCAGCACCGGCGCAAGCACCAACGCCACCTTCACCACAGTGGGCCTGCGGGGCTCGACCGGCTTCATGCTTGGCGGCATCGACGCCACCGCGCGCGGCATGCTCGGCTGGCGCCACGCCTTCGGCGACGTCACCCCGACCTCCAGCTTCGCCTTCACCGGCGGTGACGCCTTCACGATCGCCGGCGTGCCTGTCGCCAGGGACGCCGCGGTGATCGAGGCCGGCCTCGACCTCGACATGTCGGTCAATGCGACGCTCGGCCTGTCCTACACCGGGCAGTTCGGCGGCGGCACGGTCGGCCAGGGCGCGAAGATCCATCTGGGCCTGCGGTTTTGAACAATCGGCCGTGCAGCGTGAGCCCGCGCCTTCCTCGACCCACCCTACTCCGGCGACGGCACCGGCGGCTTGGAGGTCAGCGACGTGCCGGCGGCGGCCACGATCACGGCGGCGATGCCGGCCAGCTGCGGCATGGTCAGGTTTTCCCGCAGGAATAAAAACCCGGCCAGCGCGCCGAGTCCCGGTTCCAGGCAGGTCAGCGTGCCATAGATGCGCGCCGGCATGCGGGTCAGCGCCACCATCTCCAGGAAGAACGGCAGCGCGCTGGAAAACAGGCCGACGAGCAGCGCGCTGACCAGGATCGAGGGCGCGAGCAGCGCCGATCCTGCTTCCGCGACGCCGAAGGGCAGCACCAGCATGGCGGCGATGGCCATGCCATAGGCGGTAGTGCGGGTGCCGAGTTCCGCGCCCGCCTTCTGCGCCAGCACGATATAGAGCGCCCAGAACCCACCGGCGGCCAGCGCCAGCATCACGCCGGTCGGATCAAGCGGCTGCAGCGAGCGGATGAAGGGCGACAACAGGACGATGCCGGCGACCGCCAGCGCGATCCAGGCAAAGTCGCTGGCCCGCCGCGAGGTGAGCGTCGCCACCAGCAGGGGACCGGAAAACTCCAGCGCCACCGCGACGCCGAGCGGGATCCTGGCAAGCGCTGCGTAGAACAGAAGGTTGAGCGCGCACAGCGTCACCCCATAGGCGACGAGCCACGGCAGAGTGGCGCGCGAGGGCCGCATCTGCCAGGGCCGCAGCACCGCGATCAGCATCAGCGCGCCGATGACCAGCCTGAGCGTCGTCGTGCCTTGCGCGCCGATCACCGGGAACAGCGTCTTGGCGAAGGTGGCGCCGATCTGGATCGACACCATGGCGCCCATCAGTGCCGCGACCGGCAAGGGTGCTGCTTCGCGGCTGGCAACCGGCATTGATGTCACTTGTGCTTCATCCTCCATACCGGCAGGCGCAAACCTGCTGGCAGGAACGCAATAGGCTGAACCGGCCTTGCTGTCGTGAGACAGCGCGGATGCCTCGATGAGGGCACGGCCAAATGGCATGAACCGGCGGGCATCGCCGTCGGACATCACACCCGGTCGTTGCGCGCCTCCGGCAGTCTGGTGATCGCCACCAGGACGAGCAGCGCGGCACTGCCCAGAAGCGCCATCGCTCCGAGCGACCAGGCAATGCCGATATGCACGATGGCAAATGCCAGGGCAAAGGGCGCCACGGCCGAAACGATCAGCCGGGCCGACATGACCCGGCCCTGCAGCCGGCCGTAGCCCTCGCTGCCGAACAATGTGAGCGGCAGCGAGCCTGTGACGATGCTGAAAAGCCCGTTGCCCATGCCGAAGATGACGGCGAACGCCATCGCCCCGGCGATGGAAGGGGCGGTGCTATCCAGCACGACCACACCGGTTGTCATCAGGCTGGCCGAGATGATGGCGAGCATCAGCGGCGACAGCTTGCCGCCGAAGACCATGTTGACGAAACGGCTCAACACCTGTGATGGGCCAAACAGCGTTCCGACGATGGCGGCGGTGGCCCCAAGGCCAAGCCCGGAAAGCAGCGGCACCATATGCACCAGCACGGCGGCGCCGATCAGGTTTTGCATCGAGAAGGCAATGACCATCAGCGCCAGGCCGAGCGGCCGCGACGGGGCGGGAAGCGATCCCTTGATATGCCGTGGCGGCGCGCTTGCCGCGCGCCTCCCCTTGGCAAGCCCGTGCGAGAGCCAGGCGTGCAGCGGCAGGCAGACAAGCAGGTTCAGCCCGGCGAAGACAAGATAGACGCTCTGCCACGGCATATGCGCGTGCAAGGCTGACGTGATCGGCCAGAACACGGTCGATGCGAAGCCGGCAATGAGGGTGAGATAGGTGATGCTGCGTTGCGCGGCACGCGGCCTTATCTGCACCAGCAGCGCGAAGGCGGCGCCATACTGCACCAGGTTCGATGCCACTTCGAGGACGATCAGCGCCGCCACGAAGGCCACGGCCGTGGGAGCGCAGGCGCAGGCGGCGAGTGCCGCCGCTGCAAGGACCGAGCCGGCGGTCATGATTTTTCCGGCGCCGAAATGGTCGATCCAGCGTCCCAGCCAGGGCGCCGTCAGGCCGCCAACCAGCAAAGCGGCCGAAAGCGCACCGAAAATCCATTCGGTCGGCCACCCCAAATCCCTCGCCATGTCGGCGGCAAGGATGCTGAAGCTGTAATAAAGCGTGCCATAGCCGATGATCTGGGTGACCCCAAGGGCGGCGATTGCGGCTATCGGCGCGCGTGCCGAGGCATCGAGGTCGGAAAGGCCCCGATCACTTGATGCCACGGTCACCGGTTACCACCTCGCCGTCTTCCTTGGTGAAATGGTTCACCGGATGGTCGAGCAGGTCGAGCACGAGCTCGGATGGCCGGCACAACCGCGTCCCCCTGGGCGTCTCGACGATCGGCCGGTTGATCAGGATCGGATGCCTCAGCATGGCATCGAGCAGCTGCTCGTTGGTCCATTTGGGATCAGCCAGGCCAAGCTCGGCATAGGGCGTGCCCTTTTCGCGCAGCAAGGCGCGCACCGGAATTCCCATGGCGGCGATAAGCCGGCGCAGGCGGTCCCGGCTGGGCGGATGTTGCAGATATTCGATGACGACTGGCTCCTCGCCACTCGCTTTGATCATGGCAAGCGTGTTGCGCGACGTGCCGCAGTCGCGATTGTGGTAGATGGTGACGGTCATGGCGCGGCCTTGACGGCAAGAGGTTGGATTTCGGATTGCGGCTGCAGCAGCCAGGTCATCAGCGCCAAGGCCAAGCCGGCGCCGGCGAACTCGGCGGCGATGAAGCCGGGAAGACTTGCCGGGCTGATTCCGGAATACGTGTCGGTGAACGCCCTGGCCACCGCGACCGCCGGGTTGGCGAAGGACGTCGAGGCGGTGAACCAGTAGGCAGCGGTGATATAAAGGCCGACCAGCCAGGGCACGGCCGCGCGTTCGAAGCGCAGGCCGGCCAGGACGACGGCGAGCAGGCCGAAGGTCGCGACGCCTTCCGAAAGCCACTGCGCGGCGCCGGTGCGGCCATGCGTCGACAGCGCCAGCGGCGCCAGCCCGAACATCAGATGCGCGATCATCGTTCCGGCAATGCCGCCGGCAAGCTGGGCCAGTATATACAAGGTGCAATCGCTGGCCGACAGGCGGCGCGACAGAGCGAGAGTGAGCGACACGGCCGGATTGAAATGGGCACCGGATATTGGGCCGAGGGTTGTGATCAGCACGACCAGGCTCGCACCGGTTGGCAGCGTGTTGCACAGAAGTGCCAGTGCGCCGTCGGCCGTCAGCGACTGCGCCATGATGCCTGAACCGACGACCGTAGCCACCAGCAGCGCCGTGCCGAGGCTCTCGGTGACCAGACGGCGCGGCAGGTCGAATTGGCGCTCGACCGTCATCGAGCCGTCTCTTGCGCATCGGCCGCACAGCAGCCCGGCGCCAGCGCCGGCGCGCAAATCTCCTGCCGTCCGGAGCAGCAATCCTCCATCAAAAAGCGGATGAGCCCGCTCAGCGCTTCATATTCGGCGCTGTAGACCATGGACCGGGAATCGCGGCGCACGCCTACCAGCCCAGCCCGTTCGAGTTCCTTCAGGTGGAAGCTCACATTCGACGCCGAGACCTCGACCTTCTCGGCGATAGCGCCTGCGGCAATACCATCCGGACCCGCGATCACCAGATGCCGCAGGATGCGCAGACGCGTCTCCTGCGAAAGCGCCGCGAAGGCGGACAGGGCTTGACGTTCATCCATATTTCAACAATCCTAGAAATGTTGAAACAAGGATTACCGCACATGCTTGCCTCTGACAATCGGGAATTTGAACCCTCCCCCACCGTCGTCAGTGATCCCGAGGACATCACCATCGCTGGCCTGCTGGGGTTTTTGGCCGGCCACAAGGACAGGCAGCTGGTGTTTGTCTACGATGGCCGGCCGGTGCGGCCCGGCTACCACGTCACCGAGGTGAAGGCGGGCACGTTCGAGGCGCTGGACTGCGGCGCCAATCCGGAAGCCTGGGCCGAGATCTTCGTCCAGCTCTGGGACGTCGACGAGGACCGCACGCATATGCCGACCGCGAAATTCTCCGCGATCATCCGCAAGGTGACGGAGCATGTCGATCTCGACCCTTCCGCGCGGCTGACCTTCGAGGTCAGCGACGGTGTGCACCCGATCGCGCTTTATCGGGCCGCCCTTCCCCGGCTGGTCGACGGCGCGGTGCATGTCGAGCTTTCGCCCCGGCCTGCAAGCTGCAAGCCGCGCGACCGCTGGCTGGAGGAAGAGCGGAAAGCCAAGGCCTGTTGCGAGCCTTCCGCCGGCTCGCAACCTTGCTGCGGATAGATTACAGCAGGCTGGCCGGTCCAGCGTGGGTGAAGCGCCATTTCAGTATCCAGTCTAGGCTGCAGCGGCAGAGCGCTTGAACACGATTGTGACCCGGGTGCCTTCGTCAGCGCTGGAGGTCACATGGAACTCCGCCTTGGCATTCTCGCTCAGCGACTGTGCGATGAGCGCGCCGAGCTTGCCTCGCTTGGGCCAGCTCTCGCCGTCCGGCAACCCGATCCCATCATCAGCAACGACGACGCGGCAACCATCCCCGTTTACGACGCTGTGCAGGGTGATCGTCCCACTGTCGCGCCCGCGAAATGCATGCTTGAGCGCATTGGTCAGCAGTTCGTTGACCACCAAGCCAGTGGGCATGGCAACGTTTACCGAGACCGGATAGGTGTCCACTTTCATGTCGAGGCGAATGCCCTCGACAGCATGCGAGGCCATTACGGCGGACGCGATCTGGCTGAGGTAAACGCCGAGATCGACCTCCTCCTTGTGCTCCTCGCCCGACAGGGTCTGATAAAGGATGGCCAGGGCGTCGACGCGGCCGGCCAGTCTTTCGAAGCGGTTGCGGTCCGGCTCGGTCGCATTGCGCGTTTCGAGGCGGATCAGGGCGGTGATCATCTGCAGATTATTCTTCACCCGATGCTGCAATTCCCGCAACAGCGTGTCCTTCTCGCGAACGCGCTCTTCGATCGAGCGCGCATCTTCGGTCTCGCCATGGGCCGAGACGTCGACCAGAGCCACCAGCCGGAAGCAGGCTCTGCCATTGTCATCCTCGATGACGTTGGAATAGACGTCGACGATTGCAGGCTTGTCCTCGGCCCGCTCCAGTCGGAAGGTACCGACGAAATCGGTTTCGTCGACCACCGCACTTGATAGTGCGCGATCCTTCTGCTGGTGCAGGCCGATGCCGGAAAGTGCCGCCCAATGCTTCTGAGCGAGCTTGGCCGCCTTCAGACCGGACAGTTTCTCGAACTCCGGATTGGCATAGACGACACGTTCCCGCCCGCTGACATCCGAAACGGCGATTGCAATTGGCACCTGGTCGAGGAACTTCTTGAATTGTTCGCTTTCCAGCGCGCTGGCAAGGTCCGGCGTTTCGAGCAACTGCTCGACCGTCTCCGCCTTATCTGAATTCGATGTCATCTGCTCATCCAGGAATTTTCTGAGGCCATCAATATCAGCGAAGTATTGCGCGAGCTATCGCCAAAGCGGCATTGCCACTGGCACAATGAGCAGGCCGGCACCAGCCTGGTCTCACGCAACGGTAGCGCCATGGAGCGCGGTCAATACCGAAGACCGGTAGGTGATGAAATACTGGTCGCGATGCGCCTGGCGGCCTCGACGGCCGCTTTCGACTGCCCGGCATTGAACAGCGCACGCTGAGCCCGAAGCGCTGGGCAACGAGACCTGCGGAGCCGAGCTACGACGTGGCGCGCAGGTTCCTGCGGATGGGCCGCCTGCCCGTTGCACGGGCTTTCTCGGCCACCACGGCGGCGATCTCGACCACCTCGCCTTCGCGCGGTCTGCCGTTGGTGGCCTTGTGGAGCCGCTCGTAGGGCAGCAATTCCTTGATCCGGGCATTGAGCGACGCGATTTCGGCCCGCAGATCCTCGCATTCCTGCCGTTGGACATCCCGTTGTATGTCCTCCGACGCCTGCTGCAGCGTGAGCTGCGAAAGAGTGGCGTTCGCCCTGGAAAGGCTCAGCTTGTCGGCTTCGTTCTCATCCGTGAGCGCGGACAATTTTTCATCGGCGATCTTCTTTTCGGCCACTGCGTCGTCCAGCTCGGTCTTGAGCCTGGCCATCTCGGCGGCGGCCGCGCTGTTCTCGTTCGAGACCCGCTCCAGCCGCGATTCCAGGTCTTGTATCTCGGAACGCAATCCGCGCATTTCCGTCTGGGCGCGAGCCCGTTCGGCTTCCCAGTCGCCTTGCATCATGCTGGCCGACTCGGTCTTTTCCGCCAGCTTCGCCTGTGTGGCCTCGAGCGCCTTCTGCAGCCGGATCTCCTCTTTCTCGCTCTTGCCGAGCGCCGCCATCAGTTCGGCAAGCCGCGCCGCTTCGCTGGCGTGGATTGTCGAAAGCTCGTCCAGCCTGTGGCGCGCCTGGGTCTCCCGCTTCAGCACCTTGTCGAGCTCGGCCGAGAGGCTGACATGTTTTTCCCGCAGCATCTTGCTCTCGCGCAGGCGCCTGTTGGCTTCGACCGTCCTGGCCGTCAGCCGGTTGGCGATGTCGCCGAATTCCGCGTCGCGTTTGGCGCTGGCATTGGCCGTCTCCGTGAGCTCGAGCCTTACCGCCGCAAGCGTTGCGCGAAGCGTCTCCCGGTCCTGGACCAGGCTTGTCTCGCGCTGCTGCAGCAATTCGCACGCGCCGTCACGCTCGCGCAGCTTTGCCGCCGTGTCGTGCAGCTTTTCCGACAGCGCTCTTTGCTCCGCGACCAGGCCGGCATTTGCGAGCTCCAGCTCGTTGGCGCGAAGAATGTCGGTGTGAAGGATGTTGAGGAATTCGCGCGTCAGATGGTGCGAGGTCGAGATCTCCGACAGTTTGCCGTTGATCTCATCCAGATAATCCCTGGCGTCGTGGAACATCCCCTCGAAGGCATTCAATGCCGCCAGCCGGGTCTGGGCATGGGGGGTCAGTCGTGGCGCGGTTTTGGCGGTTTCGGCATTGCCCGCGTCATCCGGATTGTCCGCGGCATCCGCATAATCGGCATCGACTTGTGATGGCGAAGCATCGGCGCCTGACTCGGCATCGGGGACACCGTCGCCCTTTGGCGGTGACTCGAATTCGCTATCGAGGCTGGCATCCAGGGCGTCCGCAAGATCGTCCTGCAACTCCTGGAGGGCGTTATCTACGTCTTCAGCACGCTTGATCAGGCTCTTGAAGTTCATACGGAACTCCCTCTTACGCAACCAAACCGGATATTTAACAAACTGCTAATATGCATCCTTACATCCGCTTATTCCGCAGGGGAAGCCCCCCTTGGAAAATGTAAATTTCCGACATTGGCGATTTGGATGCCGCGAGCAGCCGGTGCCGAGCCTCCGGCGCAGACCGTGGCGTTCGCGACGGTGTGAACGTGGTGTGCAGCCTGATATGCTGCCGGCAAACGGCTTGCAGGTCGAACGGGAGGGCGTGGAGATGTCGATCAAGGTGATCGGAACCGGCTTCGGCCGAACGGGCACGGATTCGATGCGCGAGGCGCTGGCCATTCTCGGCTTCGGCCCCTGTCATCACATGCATGAAGTGAACGGCAACGAGGAGCAGAAACGGATGTGGCGCGCGCTGGCCCAAGGTGCCACGCCGGACTGGAACCAGTTGCTCTCGGGCTATGTCTCCTGTCTGGACTGGCCCTCGGCTTACTACTGGCGCGAACTGATCGAATTCTATCCGAATGCCAGGGTGATCCTGACCTACCGTTCGGCCGAAAGCTGGTGGGAGAGTTTTGAAAAAACGATCGCGGCGGGACTTGAGCAAAGCGTGGATCAGGAATCGCTGGGCCTTGCCCTGATCGCCAGGCAGGTGTTCGGCGGCCGGCCTGGCGATCGAGCGCATGCCATTGCCTGCTACGAGGCCAATGTCCGTGCGGTGTACGCCGGGGTGCCACCGGAGCGGCTGCTGGTCCACGCTCTTGGCGATGGCTGGGAACCGCTGTGCGCCCATCTCGGCGTTGCGATACCGGATCAGGACTATCCCAATCGCAACAACGCCGCGGGCTTCAGGTCGAGATTTTCGCTGAACTGATCTGGACGAATACCCACGGTGCCGGCCCGGCAAAATCCGGGTCCCTCGCCCCTCTGGAGCGGGGCGAGGAAAAGGCGCGGCGTTTTTACCCCGCCATGGCCAGCGGCACGGCGCTCTTGTTGGGGATCTGGATGTCGATTTCCAGCGTCGACATGGTCTCGCCGCGATCCATCGAGACCTGGAGATAATCCTGGTCGATCTGCACATGCCTGGCGATCACAGCCATGATCTCCTCGCGCAGGATGGAGACGAGATCGGGCTGGCCACGGCTGCGGCGCTCATAGGCGAGCAGCACCTGCAGCCGCTCGCGCGCCACCGGCGCGCTGGTGCGCCGCTTGAAGAGGTCGAGGATGCTCATGCGGCCCTCCTTCCGAGCAGACGGTCGAGAAAGCCCTTGCGTTCGAAGGGCACCACCACCGGCAAATCTTCGCCTTCCAGCCGCCTTGCCGCCTCGAGATAGGCCTTGGCGGCGTTGTTGAGCGGCTCCGACAGCGTCACCGGCGAGCCGAGGTTGGAGGCGCGCAGCACATCCTGGCTTTCCGGGATGATGCCGAGCAGCGGCACCGAGAGGATTTCCAGCACGTCGTCGATCGACAGCATTTCGCCGCGCGCGGCGCGCGCGGCGTCATAGCGGGTGACCAGCACGTGCTTGGCGATCTGCTCGCCCTGTTCGGCGCGCATGGTGCGGGCGTCGAGCAGGCCGATGATGCGGTCGGAATCGCGCACCGACGACACTTCCGGATTGGTGACGATGACCGCCTCGTCGGCGAAGCGCATGGCGAGCTGCGCGCCGCGCTCGATGCCGGCCGGGCTGTCGCAGAAGACATAGTCGAAGACCGATCGCAGCTTGTCAATCACCTCGCCGACGCCCTGCTCGGTCAGCGCATCCTTGTCGCGCGTCTGCGAGGCCGGCAGCAGGAACAGCGTGTCGACGCGCTTGTCGCGGATCAGCGCCTGCGACAGCTTGGCTTGGCCCTGGATGACGTTGACGAGGTCGAACACCACGCGCCGCTCGGCGCCCATGATCAGGTCGAGATTGCGCAGGCCGACGTCGAAATCGACCAGCGCCACCTTCTTGCCGGTCTTGGCGACCGCGGCACCCAGCGCGGCCGTCGAGGTGGTCTTGCCGACGCCCCCCTTGCCCGATGTGACGACCACTACCTTGCCCATGGAAAAAGCCTCCGTTGCCTGTTGTCGTTTGTTATGCCGTGCGCCGCACGGTCAGAGCCTGCCATCATGCCATCCCAAACCGGTCCGAAGCTTGCGCGCGGTGCCTCGGCGCTTGTCCGGACCGGAGCCGTGAAACCGGGTGTCAGCATCGCACCGCCCTAGTTCAGCGGCACAACGGCGAGCATGTCGCCTTCGAGGAAGGCCTGCACGGCCTTGCCGCGCGAGACGCCTTCCATCTCCTCGGCAGTCGTGTACCAGCCGTCGACCGAGATCAGCTCCGCCTCGTTCCTGCGGCAGAAGATGCGCGCCGACCGATTGCCCTGCGAGCCGGCGATGGCGCGGCCGCGCAGCGTGCCATAGACATGGATCGAGCCCGCCGCGATGATCTCGGAGCCGGACGCGACCGAGCCGAGCACGATGACATCGCCGTGCGGATGGAAGATCGACTGGCCCGAGCGGATCGGCGACTTGACCATCAGCGTGCCGGCCTGGACCGCTTCCACCACGCCGGCTTCCGCCGCCTTGGCAGCCTTGCCCTTGCCGGCCTCGGCCTTGATTTCGACCGGCTTGCCCTCTTCGGGCTTGCCGGCATCCTTGCCGCGATCCGAAAACACCGTCTCCAGCCTGCCGGCTTCTTCCAACGCCTCCGTCTTGCCCTTGCGACCGGAAAGCAGGCCGTCGGACGTCGCCTCCTTGGCGCCGGTCAAAAGCGGCGGCAGGTCAAGCCCGAGCGAAGCCCCTTCGAGCTCGATCGCATAGACCCGGATGCCGCGCGCACCGAGCGAAGCAACCAGCAGCGCGATGTCGGCGACCTCAGGCTTCAGCACGTTCAAATCGAGCACCACGGGGCGCCCGGCAAAATACCCCGGCGAATTGCCGATCCAATGATCCAGCCCCTCCAGCCACGCCGAAATCGGCGCCTCCGGCGTGAGCGAAAAGGCCACGAAAGAACGGGCGCGAAAGCGAATGGATTTTGTTTCAACGGGGGCGGCAAAGGTCACGGCCAGCGAATCCTTACTGAGAGGTAAACGCTAGGGTGGGAATGGTTAACGAATGGTTAATTTTACGGTGATCACTTTGCGACGTGGAGCGCAGATGCCTCCGGCAATCTCTGTCAATTTCCAGTCTCCACCTTGTCGGCGTCAACTTCTAGCAAGACACGCTTCTCAAGCCCTTCGCCGTTGACTAGTTGCCACTTTGTGAAGCCGGCCGATAGCTGGGGGTTTATCTCTAGCAGCCCAGTCTCCAGCGTTACTTTCGAAAGCCCGCCATAGGAACCATCCCTTTTTGCGTAGATTACAATCTCCGTTCCGGAACGCACGACCGCCCCAACCTTGCCATATACCGAGCGTGGATCGAAGACGCTCGCCTCATCTACCTCTACGCGGATATTCGGAATCAGGAGGCCGGCCCAATTGCTTGCAGCAGATGTTTCGAAAAAGACAAAATTGTAGTTCCCTCCTAGGAAAACTGCTGCCGGACCACCTTCGATCTGCCCGATCAAAAAAGTAGCCTCATAGCCGCCCCGTGGCAGCATCAAAGAAAACGGCTTCGCATCCGACAGCGTTCCTACCGAAAATTCTTTTGAAGAGAGCACAAGGATTTCCTAGCTATTGATTCGACGCTGGAGTGGCTCGATCAGAATACTCCAATAAAATTCCGCTGCACCCTCCTGAGATAGCTTCTTGTCGCGCTCCTGACCGATAGTCGCCATACCCATACTCAGAAGAAAAAGCGCCTGATCATCGGCCTCGACACGGAGAGATTCGTTCATAGAGTTGCTTTCGGTGGTCTCTCCATGGACATAATTTATACCTCGTGCGAAGCTACCACTGCCCACGTATACCGTGCCCCGCGCTATGTCTTTGCCATCTCGATAAATGGTGGCAAAAAATCTATTTGCGTCTATTCGGCGAAACACCCCTTCGAAGCCCGGATTCCGAACCGAAAGCTCCGCTAGCGAATTCTCGAAATAGCGGGACATATATTCAAACGTATCTAGCTGAAACTGATCTTTTTCGCGTATGGTAAAGGTCTTCGCAAGTCGAAGATTACTGGACCTTGGCGCGGCGGGCTGACGAAACGCCGACGTCCCGATCTCGGCAGTGGTCTCTGTTTGTGACGCAACATCTGTTGGAGCAACCAACCGACCGACAGCTTCCCTGACAGCTTTGGCTACTTGGAGGAACGCTTCATCGATATCCGGCCATTGAGTTATTGGCTTGCCATCACGGGGCGTAGCATTAAGCTTCCCAAATGGGGCGTGATGCCAGTCGCACGCGCGCAGGATAACGGGAATGACAACAGCCTTGCCAGCGTTGTGCCGCTCCATAGCCCGCTTCATCTCTATATCGTAACAGTAATCCGAGGCGATAAAATCGGCGCTGACAAGCAATAAAATTATTTCGTCGGTATTTACATGCTCGTTGATAGCGTGGTCGATGTTCTGGCCTGCGCCGATGCGTCGATCATGCCATGTCTCAATCACACCCTGTCGCCTAAGCATCGCAAGCTGTTTTTCAAGCTGATCTCTCAGCGCTTCATCTGCATGCGAATAGGAAAAGAAAACATTCGCCATACTGCCCTCCTCGACGGAGGATCAATGTCACGGTCATCCAGCCGTTGGCAAGGACGAATAGGCTGCCTATGAGACCTAAAATGAGAATGGGCGCACCATCACCGGAACTCTCAGGAAGCAGCGACTGAATCAATCCGATCTGCTGATGCTCCTCACGTATAGAATTGGCGACTATATAGGCGATCTTGGTTCACACGAATTTGATCCGCGCGTGGAGCGGCGCCCAGCAACAGCGATTCGAGTTCTTCAACGGTCATCGAGGTTGAATCCGGTCTCGTTCTAAGAGACCAACTTGGTTGGGCTGGTCAAGCAAGCTTTCGCTATATCCCCTCACCCCCGCTTGAAATACTGCACCTCCCGTTCATGCTTCTCCGCCGCCTCCCGGCTATCGAACGTCCCCAAATTCCGCCGCTTCCCCGTCTTCTCGTCCTTCTTCCGGGAATAAAGCCGGTATTTTCCGTCTTTCAGCTTCCTGATCATCGGTCTCTCCCTTGGCGAAGGGCCCGGCCATCGCCGAGCCCCTCCCTTTGTCAGTCGCGGTGTTCGGGCATGGCTTTCAGTTGGTCCTTGGTCCAACTGGTCACGGCGTGGACGTCGCCGTCCTCGTCGCGCATGAAATCGAGTTCGTTGGCGGCGACGGCGACCGGTTTGGCGCCGATGCCGAGGAAGCCGCCGACATCGATCACGACCTGGCCGCTGCCATGCATGTGGTCGACGGAGCCGATCTTCTCGTCGTTGGGGCCGTAGATGGTCGCGCCTTCAAGCGTGTCTGGGGTCAGTTCGGCGGGGCGGAGCCTGACGTGGTTTGCGTGGTCCATTTGTGCATCTCCTCTGGGGGGTGGGACAGGGTGAACCTCCGAGGCGGCCAAGGGTTCCGACATTGCCGCGGATGACGGAAGTAGCGGGCGCAGATGACGGAGGACAGCGCTCTACCCCCTCTGTCCTGCCGGACAGAGGGGGGCGTCGTAGAGAACTGACTTCGCGGATTTGGGGGCCGGCTCGAGGAATCATCTTCTCATCAAGCCGCGCCAACGCATTGTCTCGAAATGCCTCGCGTTCAGCGCCTGCGCTTGGCCTTGAGGTTGCGCGCGGCCTGTTCGATCGCGGCGCGGTCGGTGCCCAGCCTGTCGAGCAGCGCCTGCGCCTCGTCGCCCGATATGCCGGCGCGGATGGCCAGTTCCTCTACCGTCAGCACGTCGGAGCTGGCGATCTCGCCGGTCTGCGGCAGCGCATCGTCGGCCGTCAGCGGCAAGGCGGCTTCCCGGTCGATCTCCATCTCGGCCTGGCGCCAGTGCCGGTCATGGTCGCCATGCGCGCCGCCTTCGCGCTGCCAGATCTCGTAGGCGCGGTTCCTGATCTTGTCGTCGCGGTCGTCGCTCATCTCGATTCCTCCACTCATGTGAGGCATGAACGCCGCGCCGATCCGAACGATCCAAAAAATCTGCGTGATCGTTGGGGTCACGAGGCGCCCATTATGCAGCGCTGGTCCCTCATCCGGCGGCTATTCGCACTGGCGCCTGGGTCCGCCGGAATAGGGCTGGTAGCTGTTGTCCTCGGGCCGGTAGGAGCGGTAGCGGCTGAAGCAGGAATCGACGTGATCGGCGGAAAGCCCCGTCGTGGCGGTCGAAGCGGCGGCGTCCGTTTCGGCGTAGCTGACTTCGGCTGAAGGCTTTGCGCCTTGGTCGGCGCCGGCGTCGAGATAGGGCGAGACGCAGGGGCGCAGCCGCCCGCTATAGGACAAGTAGCTGTTGTCGTCGGGATGGTAGGAGCGGTAGCGGCTGGCGCACCACTGGAGATGGGACGCCGGCAGGACCGCGTCGCTTGCCGCGGGCTCGATCGAGCCGGTCGCGGCCGGATCGGGTGTCGGCTCCTTGGCGGCGATATCGGGCGGGGCGGGCTGGTCGGCCGGCAAGCGTTCGAGGTTCTGCGCCGCCTTGTTCACCGGCCGCGCGTTCCTGGTCCAGAGCTCCGTCACGCTGACGGTCGGCCTTGCCTCATGCGCGGGCTTGGCGGCAAGCAGCCACGCGGCAAAGCCCAGCCCGCTGCCGAAAACCGCCAGCGTCAAAACGAAGCCGCTGACCAGTGCCACAATCGCTTTCACGTCACGCTCCTTCAGCCCCTGCTTATAGAATGCGGAGCATCAAGGCTGGTTCCAGCAAAGTGCGTGTCGCAAGCGTGCTTGGACGAGGCGCGCGGGCTCAGCCCCGCTCAAACCGGCAGCCTCAGGGAAAACTGGTTCTCCACCGCCAGCAGCGCCGCCACCATGTCCTTGTCGCGCCGCCGCTGCTGCAGGTAGCCGGCTAGGAGCCAGTCCAGCGAGAACCTGCCGGCGCCGGCCGCGGCCAGCACGAACATGCCGCCGGCGATAGCAAGATCCTTTTCAAAATGCAGCAGTTCGTTCTGGCTGGCGAAGTTGGTGTGGAACAGGGTTGCGGTGGCAAGGCAGAACAGGCCGAGCCCGATGGCGCCCAGCCGCGTCAGCAGGCCTGTTGCGACGGACAGTCCTGCCCCCAGTTGCAGGGCCACGGTGGCGATGAACAGCGGCAGGCCGACGCCGAGGGCCTCCATCGCCTTGGCGGCGGCGTCGAAATGGGTGGCCAGGGTGACGCCCTCATGCAGGAAGATGAGGGAGAGCAGCAGGCGGCCGGCGAGCAGGGCCGCGTCCCTCAGGTACAGTCTGGTGGCGAGCAGCTTCGCGGCGCGTTCGTTCAGGATCATGGTCGGGCTCCGATATTTCTGGCACAGGCGACGCCGCGCGGGGTGGCGCCTGCCGAATGTGATGTTTGAAAGGGCCGGAGCCGGATCGAGGGAGAGGTGCCGGCTCCGGCAATGGGCGCCAGCCACGAGCGCCCGAACTTTGGTTCATTTCGCGCTGAGGTTGGCGCCAAGGCCCCCTCATCCGGCCGTTGCGCGGCCACCTATGCCGGGGCGAGTCACGGGCCTCGCCCGTCCTTCGGACCCCCGGCGGGGAGAAGAGCAGGCGCCGACGCTGGCCTCCTCCTCTCCCCTCGGGGAGAGGTCGGATTGCCCCGAATTGCCCTTGCAATTCGGTTGGCAATCCGGGTGAGGGGGAACTTACTTCGTCACCTTAGTGTCGATGGCCTTTTGCAGGTCGGAAAGCTCCTCGCAGCCGGCGGGGCAGAGTTTCTGCAGTGAGGCCAGTTGCTGATTGGCCTTGGCCATGTCGCCGGTCTCGACATAGAGCTCGCCCAGATATTCGCGGGCGGCCTTGTGGTCGGGCTTCAGCTCCAGCGCCTTGTTGTAGTAGGTCAGCGCCGTGTCGAAGTCGCCGGTCTTGCGCAGCGTGAAGCCGAGCAAATTATAGACGTCGGCCTGCTGGTTGTCCTGCGCGAGGTCCCGCAGGTCGGCCAGCGCGCCCTTATAGTCCTTGGCGTCGAGTTTGGCCTTGACGGCGGTGAGGTCGGGCGCGTCGGCGCCCTCGATGTCGTCCACCGCAAAGGCCGGCATGATTGTGGCGACGGGAACGACGGTCAGCACGGCAATGGCGCCGAGCAGGCCGAACAGGGCGTTTCTGCCCAAAAAGGATGGTTTCATTGTCTGTCTCGCTTGGGTTGAAAGCTTGCGCTCAAACTTGAACCGGAGTGAAGCCATAGGCGCTGCCATCCTTCACAAAGACGCCAGTGCCGGGGAACGGGAAGTGCGAGCCGGAAATGCGGATGTTGTCCGCGATCACCCGGTCGATGATCTTGTGGCGCGTGGCGATCGCCGTCGGCCCGTCCTGGTCGTAGGCGCCCTGCCATTCCGGGTGCGGCGCCAGCAGCGCCGGCACATACATGGTGTCGGCCGAGATCATCAGCTGCTCCTTGCCGGAATTGGCCAGATACACCGAATGGCCCGGCGTGTGGCCCGGTGCGGCGATGATCTGGATACCGGGCACGACCTCGGCGCCGTCCTCGACCAGCTTCCAGTTCTTCCATTTCGGGAAGTTCTCGGCGATGCGCTTGCCCGCCGGCTTGCGGCCTTCGGGCAGCTTGGCCAGACGGCTGGGATCGGTCCACCAGGTATATTCAGTGGCGTTGACGATCAGCTCGGCATTGGGGAACACCGGCGTGTTGGTGCCCTTCTCCATCAGACCCCAGACATGGTCGGGGTGGAAATGCGAGATCATGATGGTGTCGATCGCCTTATAGTCGATGCCGGCGGCGGCCATGTTGGCCGGCAGATGCGTGGCGTTGGCCTGCCACTGGCCGACGCCGGAGCCGGCATCCATCATGATCATCCTGCCGCCCATCTTGAGCACGGCGACGGTGAGCGGAATGGGCATGAAGTCGGTGGTCAGCCCGGCCTTGGCGAGTGCCGCCTTGGTGTCGTCGACCGAGACATCCCTGATGAAGGCCGGGTCATGCGGCTTCTTCCAGATGCCGTCATAGATGGCGGTCACCTCGATGTCGCCGACCGTGTATTTGTAGAAGCCGACGGTGGGCTCCACCGGCGTCTGCGCGAAAGCGGGCCGGGTGAATTCCAGCTTGCCGGCAAGGCCAAAGGCGGCAGCGGCGGCGGCGGATTGAAGCACTGTGCGGCGTGACATGCTGAACATGGTGATCTCCTCTGTTGAGTTGTGGCTACTTTTGAAGGAATGAAGGAGGGTCGCTGGCCCTCCGTCGCTGACCGCGGATTGGCGCGGGCACCGTCGGGATCCGGTGCCGGCCCCATGAACTCAGCGGCCCCAGATGCCCTGACCGGGTTCCTCCGCATCAGAGTGCATTGCCGTCTGCACGCCGTGGCGGACCATGTCCGGCTTGGCGGTAGAGGCGGTGTAGGTGTTATCGACCGTCACGGCGGCCGACGTGATGGCGCTCGTGCCGAAATGGTCGCTGCCGGCAAAGGCAGAACTCGAGGCGAGCAACATCGCAGCCACGCTGAGGGCGAGCTTGGTCATTTCGGTAAATCCTTGTTTCGTTTTCCAGGGGTCGCGGCCGCAAGATTGCCCCGCTTGCAGAGAAGACCCGGAAGGGCCGTGCTTTATTCCCGGGGGCGGTGAGATTTTCTGGAAGGGCCGAAACCGGCGGCAGCGGCCATGCGGAAGGGCGCACCCAGACACAATCCAGAAACAAGTTTCAACAGTTCGGAAAAACTGGCGAAAAGATCGGATGGCATAAGCATCCCTCAACGGCCGGAAATCCGGCCGCCGCACAGGCATTCGGGGTTTGGGTACGGGCGATGCAACGAGGTTCGAACGGAGGGATGGGTGCCCTGCCCGGCATGTCGCTCGCCGCCGGCAGCGCCCAGGCGATGCGCACGCCTCCGCCCCGGGCCGATGCTCCCGAACATGTGAAGACGGAGCGGTCGATACTGTGATAACCGCCCGGCCAAAGAGGACCCGGCGGTCAGCGATCGCCGGCCGGGATACCGGAATCTTCCATTTTGGAAGCTTCGGTCATTCCGGCTCCATCAACAACGATCAAATTGCAGTGGCGGCGCAGCCGACAATGCCTGCTTGAGCGGCGGCATGATCGAGATGTGCCTGTGAAAGCTTCGCCAGGACGAGAAAGTTTGGACATGGACCACGGTATCGACATCGCCGAACTGGACAGGGAAGCGGCAAGATCGGGCGGAGAGCCCGCGACCAGCCCCGACAGCGCCGATGCGCTTGCGGGACTTGCCTCCGGAGCGCTCGGCCAGGTCCTGGTGGGGGCCGATTTTGCCCGGGCAGGTCAGCCGGGCGAGCGGCTCGACAAGGTCTTCGAGCAACTCGCCGAAACATTCGCCACGCTGCCGGCGGTGATCTCCGAGGGCCGCAGCTGGACCTATCAGGAGTTGGACAAGCGCGCCAACCAGTTCGCCCGCCTGCTGGTCAAGCGCGGCGTGCGGCCGGGTCACCGCGTCGGCCTCATCCTCGACCGGTCCGCGGAAACCTATGTGGCCCTGCTCGCCGTGGTCAAGGCGGGGGCCGCCTTCGTGCCGCTGGCCACCGCCTTTCCCGAAGAGCGCATGGCGCTCATCATCGAAGACGCCAGCGTCAGCCTGATCGTCACCATCGCCACCTATGCATCGCGGGCCGACCAGCTGCCGGTTCCGCATCTGTTGATCGACAGCGCCGCCGCCGAAATATCAGCCCAGTCCGACGCGCCGCTGAAGCCGCACAAGGTGCCGGCCGCCACTGCGATCGAAGACATCTGCTACATCCTCTATACGTCGGGCACCACCGGTCGGCCCAAGGGCGTGGCCATCCGTCACCAGAGTTTTGTCAACTTTATCCGCGTCGCCGCCGCATCCTACGGCTACCGGCCGGGCGATCGCGTCTACCAGGGCATGACCATCGCCTTCGACTTTTCCTCCGAGGAGATCTGGGTGCCGTTCGTCGCCGGGGCGACCGTCGTGCCCGCACCGGGCCAGATGCCTCTGGTGGGCGAAGAGCTCGCCGATTTCCTGCGCCATCACGACATCACTTGCATGGCCTGCAGCCCGACGCTTCTGTCGTCCATGACATCGGACGTGCCCAGCCTGCGCACCTTGCTGGTGGGGGGCGAGGCCTGCCCCCACAATCTGGTGGTGCGCTGGTCGAAGCCCGGCCGGCAGATCCTCAACACCTATGGCCCGACCGAGGCGACCGTCACGGCAACAATGGGTGCGCTGACGCCGGACCGGCCGGTGACGATCGGCGCGCCGCTGCCCACCTATTCGATCGTCATTCTCGACCCTTCGCTGCCGCAACTTGCCGAGCCTGGTGAACTGGGCGAGATCGGCATTGCCGGCATCGGGCTGGCGGTCGGCTATCTCAACAGGCTAGACCTGACCGAACAGAAGTTCATCGCCGATTTCCTCGCCCTGCCGAACAACCCGTCCAAGCGCATCTACCGCACCGGCGACCTTGGCCGGATCAACGACGCCGGCGAGATCGAGTATGCCGGGCGCATCGACACCCAGGTGAAGATCCGCGGCTATCGCATTGAACTCGGCGAGATCGAGGCCGTGCTGCTGGACCAGCCTGAAATCGCGCAGGCCGCCGTCACCACCTGGGAGATCGAGCCCGGCCGCGTCGAGCTCGTTGCCTATTACGCGCCCAAGGCCGGCCAGCCGGCGCTCTCGCGCGCCGACATCGCCCAGACGATGAAGCGGCGGCTGCCGGACTACATGGTGCCCTCCTATCTCGAGGAACTGCCGGCGATCCCGATGACGGTCTCCAACAAGGTCGATCTTCGCCAGCTTCCCAAACCGACGACCGTCCGGCTTTCGGCCGACCGCGCCATGGTGCCGCCCGGCAACGACGACGAGCGTTTCCTGGCCGACGCGCTATGCGCCGTGCTGAGATTCGACGACGTGTCCGTCGAGGACAATTTCTTCGACGATCTCGGCGCCAACTCGCTGCTCATGGCGCATTTCTGCGCCCGCGTGCGCACCCGCAAGGAATGGGCGACGACGTCGATGCGCGACATCTATCTCTATCCAACCGTGGCGCGCCTGGCCAAGCACCTCAGCGTAGCGGAAGAGATGACGACGGCCACCAACGAGCCCGTTCTCACCCGCCAGGCGTCCAATTTCGTCTACTGGACCTGCGGCGCGGCGCAGCTGCTGTTTTACGCACTCTACAGCTACGTGGCCTTGTGGGCGGTCAATGACGGCCTCAACTGGGTCTATGACACGCTCGACGACCCGCTGCAGTTATATGTCAGGTGCGTGGTGCTCTCGGCCGGCGTGTTCTTCGGCATGTCGGGCTTCGCCGTTGCCGCCAAATGGGTGCTGGTCGGCCGCTGGAAGGCGGAAGTGTTCCCGATCTGGGGCCTGCGTTACTATCGCTTCTGGGTGGTCAAGACCTTGATCCGCACGGCACCTGTCGTGCTGTTCCGCGGAAGCCCGCTCTACAGCCTGTACCTGCAGCTTCTGGGAACCAGGATCGGCAAGAACGTGGTCATCGAATCCCGTGCCGTGCCCGTGTGCACGGACCTGATTTCGATCGGCGACCGTACGATCCTGCGCAAGGAATCGCTGATCCTCGGCTATCGTGCCCAGGCCGGCTATATTCACACCGGGCCGCTGACCATCGGCCGTGACGCTTTCGTCGGCGTCGGCTGCACGCTCGACATCGACACCGCGATCGGCGACGGCGGGCAGCTCGGCCATTCGTCCTCGCTGCAGCGCGGGCAAAGCATCCCGGACGGCGAACACTGGCACGGATCGCCGGCGGTGCCGACCACGGCGGATTATTGCAAGGTGCGCAACGTCAACCCTCCCCGCATCCGGCGCTTCCTCTACGAAGCCGTGCAGCTGATAGGGCTGTTTGCCATCGTCACCCCGCTGCCGCTTTTGTTCCACAGCTATTGGGAGAATGTCGGCGACGACTATCAGGAGACGATCGGCATCGTGGCGATCGGCACCACGGTCACGCTTTTCGGCTACATCGCCTCGGCCTTCCTCGCCGCCACGGTGGTGCCGCGCCTGTTCAGTCTGATCCTGAAACCCGGCCGCACCTACACGCTTTACGGCTTCCGCTACTGGCTGCAGACGGTCGCCGAGTTCTCGAGCAACTCGCGCGTGCTCGGGCTGCTGTTCGGCGACAGCTCGGCCATCGTCCATTACATGAGCGCCATCGGCTGGAATCTCAACAAGGTGGTGCAGACCGGCTCTAATTTCGGCTCCAACCAGCAGCATGAAAACCCGCTGCTGTGCGAGATCGGCACCGAGACCATGGTGTCGGACGGGCTTTTCATGATCAACATGCACAAGTCCGCTTCCGCGTTCCGGCTCGAGCCGACGCGGATCGGCGAGCGCAACTATCTCGGCAACAATATCTACTATCCGCCGGATGGACGCACGGGCGACAACGTCCTGCTCGGCACCAAGGTGATGGTCCCGATCGACGGGCCGTTGCGCGAGAATGTCGGCCTTCTGGGCTCGCCGCCCTTTGAAATCCCGCGCATGGTGAACCGCGACAAGGAACTCATCGCCGGCATCGACGAGGCGGACCGGCGCCAGCGCATCCCGCTCAAGAACCGTCACAATCTGGTGACGATCCTCCTGTTCATGGCCACGCAATGGGTCATGCTGTTCGCCACGCTGGCGATCTGGGACCGGGCGCTGAACTATTATACCGAATGGGCGGAAATCGCCCTCTTCGCGGCGGTGCTTTTGACCTCGGCGATCACCATTCCGTTCTACATCTTCGTCGAGCGGGCAAGCCTTGGTTTCCGCAAACTGAAGCCGCAAATAACGACGATCTACGACGTTACCTTCTGGCGCCATGAGCGCCACTGGAAGCTCGCGGATTCGCCTATCGTGCGTCTGTTCGGCGGCACGCCGTTCCGGCCGATGATCCTGCGCATGCTGGGCGTCAAGGTGGGCAAGCGCGTCTATGACGGCGGCGCCAACTTGACCGAGCGTTCGCTGGTGGAGATTGGCGACGATGTCACACTCAACGAGGGCTGCGTCATCCAGGCCCATTCGCTGGAGGAAGGCGCGTTCAAGTCCGATTTCATCCGCATCGGCGATGGCTGCACGCTGGGGCCGTCCGCCTTTGTCCATTACGGTGTTGTGATGGGCAAGGGATCGATGGTCGATGCCGATTCCTTCGTCATGAAGGGCGAAGAGCTGGAGCCCAACTCCATCTGGCGTGGCAACCCGGCCAAGCTGCACCGGTTCGTCGAGCCGATCAACGAGGGCTCCAGGGCATCAGCATCTTGACGGACGGCGCGCCTGGCACTGTGGACATCCGTATCGCCCCCGTGACCAGGGCCAATCGCGCTTTAGTCACCGCGTTGCAGCTGGCGCCGGAGCAGACGGATTTCGTCGCCAGCAATGCGGACTCCCTGCGCGAAGCCAGATCCGATCGGGACGCGCGGCCGCGCGCCGTCATAGTCGGGGACCAGCTTGTCGGATTCTTGATGTACGAGGCGCCGCGGGACGACGACGAGGCGCGGATCTACCGCTTCATGATCGACCGCACCTGGCAGGGCCGGGGTTATGGCAAGGCCGCGCTGCGGGCGGTGCTGGAGGAAATCCGCGGGCTCGGCCACATCAGCCACGTGTCGATATGCTACGAACCGGAGAACGAGGCGGCACGGCGGCTCTACCGCAGCGCCGGTTTCGTCGAGGAAGGGCTCGATGAGGACGGCGAAATGATCGCCAATCTCGTTCTCCCGGCCGGCGACCGATGACGCCATCAGCCGATCCGTCCGAGGAAATCGCCCTGGCGCGCGCCATGGCCGCCATGGCCCCGGCCGGGGTCCGCACCGGCTGCCGGCTGATCCGCGAGGGTGACGAGGCCCA